>JBDSIW010000586.1:0-6422 GCA_039917795.1 Verrucomicrobiota bacterium
GACCGAAAAGGAAATGGACGCCATTCGTGATCGGGTTTTGAAGCGCAAGGCATGATTCCCGCTAGCAAACGTCCACGCTTTCTGTTGGATTTGGCGGAGGAATTGACTTGGCTGAATCATAATGCCGGATCGGAAGTGGCTGAACGCTGGTATCAGGCGTTGAAGGGAACGATCCGCTTTCTCCAGCAACATCCGTTCGTCGGCAGGGAACGAACCGACCTGAAACCCGAAGGCATTCGTTCGTGGCGAATTAAACAATTTCCTCGCTGGTTAATTTTCTATTCTATGCGTGATGATGAGCAGTTGGTTTTCCTGCGCGTGCGACCTGGCAACATGAACCTGATTGTTTTAGAAATGGAATCGTAGTCTGCGGTACGGCATTCAAAACCTGAACTCAAACAAGTGAATGAACTAACCCAATCCCGCTGGCTGCCGATTGTGCTGCTGACCGGCTCCAATATTTTCATGACGTTCGCCTGGTATGGACATTTAAAATTCACGAACAAGCCGCTCGTGCTGGCCATTCTCGTTAGCTGGGGGATCGCGTTCTTCGAATACGTCCTCATGGTGCCGGCCAATCGCTGGGGCAACTCCGTTTATTCCGCCACGCAACTGAAAATCATTCAGGAGGTCATCACGCTCGTCGTGTTTTGCGGTTTCGCGATTTTCTATCTCGGCGAAAAAATCAAATGGAACCACTTTGCCGCGTTCATTTGCATCTTGGCGGCCGTAGCTTTCATCTTTTTACCCAACAAATAGACCGCAGAGACGCAGAGGCGCAGAGTTGAAAAGATTTCGTTTATGCTTATTCTCCGCGTCTCCGCGTCTCCGCGGTAAGAAATCATGAGCTTTTACGAAAAATTAAAATTCACTTCCGACGGACTGATTCCCGCCATCGTGCAGGAACAAACAACCGGGCGCGTGCTGATGATGGCGTGGATGAACCGCGCTTCGCTGGAGAAAACCGTCGAGACGGGCAAGACGCATTTCTGGAGTCGCTCACGCCAGAAATTCTGGATGAAAGGCGAGGAAAGCGGGCACACACAAATCGTCAAAGATATTTCGTTCGATTGCGACGGCGACACATTGCTCATTCAGGTCGAACAAACGGGCGCGGCTTGCCACGAAGGGTATCAGTCCTGTTTTTTCCGCTCGGTCGAAGGAGGCACAGCAGCGATCAAAATAACGGAGGCGCAGCTCAAATCGCCCGGAGAAATTTACGGGAAAAAGAACTAAACACTTCGCGATGCCGAGGGAACAGCAAGCAGCTCTCAGTTTTTTTTCTGATTTTGGCGCATTCGCGCGGCCCTGCTGATTTCGCATGGAAGACGCCGTCCCATTTGCCAGCCGGGAATTTAATTTCATGCTCCTGATCCTGTTGTTTTCACGCGGAGCGGATTTTCTGAGCACATGGATCGCAACTCCGAATCTGATTTTGGAGGGAAATCCGCTGGCAAAAAAACTTGGCTGGAAACTCGGGTTGGCCGTTAACCTGGTTCTCTGTATCACTTTTGCTTTCGTTCCTTTCACTGCGATTATCATTTGCACCACCAGCCTCCTGGTCGCGGCCCGCAACTTTCAAAACGCCTGGCTCATGCGCACGCTGGGGGAAGAACGCTACCGCGATTGGTATGTCGCCCGCCTGATCGAGACGCCTACCGCGCTTTATCTTTTTTGCCTGGCCTCGCAAACCCTGCTCTACGCATTGGTCGGTGGCGCTCTGATTTATTTCGGCCAATATCAGATTCCTGTGGCCATCGGAGTGGGCCTGGTGGCATATGCGGCCACCGTCCTTTTTTACACGTTACTTTCGGTGTGGCGCATTCGCCGCTGAACCGGTTAAAATCTGGCGGCAAATATGTATCAACCATCGCAAACTGAATTCCTGGAATTGGCCAAGCAGGGAAACTTAATTCCCGTTACGCGCACGATCCTCGCCGACCTGGAAACGCCGCTGTCGGTCTATCGAAAAATTCGCGGGCAGGGCGAGTCGTTCCTGTTCGAATCGGTTGAAGGCGGCGAACACATCGGTCGCTATTCATTCGTCGGTTGCAATCCGCGCGCTGTGATCAAGCAAACCGGCAATCGGATCGACGTGATCGAAAACGGCAAGGTTGTGGAAAAGTTTGGCATTCCGCGCGCCGGCAAATCCGAGTGCGACAAATGCGTGACCGACGGATTGCAGGTGGTCGAACAAATTCTGAAGCGTTACAAAGCGGTTTCAATCCCTTCGCTGCCTCGGTTTACGGGCGGCGCGGTCGGATTTATCGGCTACGAATATATTCACGACGTCGAGCCCGTCGTGCCCCGGCCGCCGCAGGATGAACTCAACACGCCGGTGATGTATTTTCTGCTGGCGGATGAACTCCTCATTTTCGATCGCGTTTCCCAAACGTTGACCGTTTTGGTCAACGCCATTTTTGACGAAAACACCAAACCGGAGGACGCCTATGAGGAAGCGGTGGGTGAAGTTGAGCGATTGATTTCACTGCTCGAACAACCAACCGAACACATTCCCGTCACACCGCCCAAGGAAATTCCAGAGCTGCCTTTTCAATCCAACGTCCCGAAGGAAAAGTTTTTTGAGAATGTTCAGAAGGCAAAGGAATACATCTCGGCGGGAGATATCATTCAGGTGGTCGGATCACAACGATTCTCGGTGCCGGTGAAAGCGGCCCCGCTGGACATTTATCGCGCGGCCCGCACGATTAATCCATCTCCTTACATGTTCCTGCTGGAGTTGGATGGATTTTCTCTGGTGGGTGCTTCGCCAGAAATTCATGTTCGGTGTGAAGATCGGAAGGTGGAAATTCGCCCTATCGCCGGAACGCGTCGCCGGGGAAAAACTCCCGAAGAGGATTCGGCGTTGGAGAAAGAACTTTTGGCGGATCCGAAAGAGCGTGCCGAGCATGTGATGTTGGTGGACCTGGCGCGCAACGACCTCGGCCGCGTGTGTGATTACGGCTCTGTTCAGGTGAAGGACTTGATGATCATTGAGCGCTACAGCCACGTCATGCACATCGTCTCACAGGTGGAAGGAAAGTTGTCGAATGACAAAACGCCCTACGATTTGATGCGCGCCACCTTCCCCGCTGGAACGCTCAGTGGCGCGCCAAAAATTCGCGCCATGCAGATCATATCGCAATTGGAACAGACCACGCGCGGACCTTACGGCGGTTGCGTCGGGTACTTTTCCTTCAGCGGAAATCTCGATTGCTGCATCACCATTCGCACGGCCCTCATCAAAGACGGCAAAGCTTACGTCCAGGTGGGCGGCGGTTGGGTGAATGACTCCGAGCCGGAGTCGGAATTCCAGGAAACGGTGAACAAATCCAAGGCGATGTTGAAAGCGGTCGCGATGGCGGAGAGTTTTGCCAAGCCTCAACTGACCAATTTGTAACCCACGCCGTGAACCGTGAGCAGGTGTTTGGATTCATCGCAATTGTCGCCCAGTTTTTTCCTCAACTGCATCACGACCTGATCGAGTGTTCGCGTGGTTCCATAATAATTGTAGCCCCACACTTCATTGAGGAGCCGTTCGCGGGAGAGAACCGCATCCCGATGCGTGTCGAAGAATTGCAATAACTTCAATTCCTTCGCCGTCAATTCCTCGATGCTTTTTCCACGCCGCAGCTGAAAGGATTTCGGATCAATCACCGCGCCGCCAATACGAAATTCTCCGTCTGAATCCGGCGAAGTTTTTGCGGTCCGTCGCAGCAGCGCGTGGATTCGTGCCAGCAGTTCGCGCAAGCCAAACGGTTTGGTGACGTAATCGTCCGCGCCCAATTCCAAACCGATCACCTTATCCATTTCCTGCCCTTTCGCCGTCAGCATAAGGATTGGCGCAGGATTTTTCTTCGCGCGCAGTTGCTTGCAAACATCGTAACCGCTCAAGCCCGGGAGCATGACATCGAGCACGATCAAATCCGGCTGCGTCTTGGCAATGGCTTCGAGCGCGTGGTCGCCGCGGTTGCAGACCAACGGATCGAACCCTTCGCTCCGCAAAATTTCTTCCAGACCAAGTGAAATATGCGGGTCATCTTCGACGATTAATATTTTCGTTTTCATTTCGTAGCGATCCGATTCACTGGGTAGCACCTGACTCTGGCGGGTGCGTTTCGACGCTTTCCTGGCTGGACTGCGTCGCTATCGATGCTTCTCACGTTCATTGATCAAAATTTGATTCGCACCCGCCGGAGGCAGATGCTACCCCGAGTTTTTGACCGGGACACGGAATGTGAAACAACTTCCGCCGCCATCTCGTGGTTCGTAGCTCAAATCACCGCCATGCGCGCGCGCGATTTGGCGGGCCAGAGTCAGACCAAGCCCGGAACCTTGAATCCCGCTGCTCAATGCGTCGTGCGCGCGAAAAAACTGCTCAAAAATCTTTTCCTCGAAGCCCCGCGGAACGCCGACGCCGCGATCCAAAATTTTCACGCAGGCCCACGAATTTTCAGCCGCCAGGCGAACCAGAATTTCCTTTTTTGTCCCGGCATATTTCTCGGCGTTCGACAACAGATTGACGATTACCTGCGATAGCGCATCGCGATCGCCATTGATCCAAAGCGGCCCGGCTGGAATTTCGCATTCAAAATGAAATCCGTTCTCCTCAAAATGCGGACGAAAAGTGTCCGCAGTTTCGCGCACAATTTCGGGAAGATCGCAGTGGGCCAAAGTGTATTTCCGTTCCCGACGCTCCATCCGGGCAAAATCGAGCACGTTGTTGATCAGTCGCGTCAACCGCGACGCCTCCGCGCTGATGATTTGCAAATACGATTTTTGTTTTCCCAACTCGGTCACGCGTCCTTCTGCAAGCAGCTCGGAAAACATGCGGATGGACGTGAGCGGCGTTTTCAATTCGTGGGAAACGTTGCTGACGAAATCCGTTTTCTGCCGCGCCAATTTCAGTTCCGCATTCAGGTTGTGGACGATGAGCCAACTGCCTGCTGCGATCGTGAGAAGCAGGACAGCGATGAGCAATCCCAGCGTCCACTCCGCAGTGCGCGCGGCAGTCTTGAACTGCGCGGGATTGATGAGGTAAGCCGCGATTTCCCAATGAGGAAGTGCCTCGCCCACTTCGGTCGAGGCAAACGGGCGTTTCCAATTTCCCTGAAAGCCCGGCCGGGAAATGACGACGGGCCGCGCGTTTTCATCCAACAGGGCGAGGCAAATTTCCCCGGCGAGTTCCTCCGTCTTGAGCAGCGGCCGCAACGTATCGATCATTTGCTTCAAATCGAGTTGGGCGCCAAAGACCAAATTCGGTTCACGCTTGAGCCGGTGCCAGAACATCAGGCGCAATTTGTTTTGCAGAAAGCGCGCGAGCATTCCGTCCGGGCGATCTCCCACCAGTTGGGCGAACTCGGCCTCGGCCGGGGCGATTTTGGAAAGGTTCCCCTCTTCGCCCGATTGGGCATCCTTCGCCGCGTCAAGCGCGGTATTTTGCGGCGAGACCTTCCGCGCCTGCGAGCGCGGGGTGTAGGAATTCTTGAATGGAGCGGCGTCCGATTCCTTCCCGGCGAGTTTGACAGATGGCGATTCCGCTTTTTGTTTCTGCGCGAGGGCGGACGCGTCCGGGTTGGCTCCTTGTTGCATTTGGAAGTTGGCGTTGTTGTAAACTTCGGCTGGAGCGCGATTGCAAAGGAATGAGCTATTTTCGGTGAAGAAAGATTTCGCCTCCTCACGTTCGCTGACCAGAGGAGAAAGAATTTTTCCGGACAGTGTGACGCAAAAACCCACCTCGGCCAAAGGCCAGCGTTGATGAAGTTCTTCGTCGAATTGCGCGGCCACAAAGGTCGATTGGCGGTTGGCGGCGAGGTCCTCGACCTGGCTGGCAAATTCCTGTTGCGCTTGCGCCAGACGGGCGGAGATGTCACCTGCGAGGGAATCAGTGACGCGCTGGTAAAGGAGCGATTGCTGGCGTTCGAGCAGGAACTGCTGGTCGCGCAACGAGCGAAACGCGAGCCAGCCTAGAACCAGACTTGGCACGAGCACGGCGAGGATAAAAACAAGCGCCAGCTTTTTCATCGTTGCGCTCCAGAATGTCGGAACCGTGGGTCACACGTCGAGTGTTTCAATTGGCGCGCAGCCCTTCCGACAGGATAGCCGCCAGAATTTTGTCTTTACGCTTCGGATCGAGCCTCAGGAGAATTCGATTATAAAGGGGAAGGGCGAAACGTCCGCAGTCCTTCAAAAGAAGTTTGGCGTCCGCCAGTGCGCCTTCATCGCCAGTTCTGGCGCGAGCCAATTGATCAGCCAATTTGCTTTCCAGGGCTGGAGTGATGAGTTCGGCGCGACCCACCATGACGCGCACGAGATTTCGAGGGGCGGGCATTAGATTGATCGGCAATGTTTGATCCGTCCACGATCTCGGCAAAACGTAAAGCACGCGCAAACCATTCTCCTGAAACCAGGAGTCCTGCCAG
>JBDSIW010000587.1:0-4709 GCA_039917795.1 Verrucomicrobiota bacterium
GGACTATCTTTTAGAACCTGATTGTGACAGTTCATGCAAACCGCCGCAGCCGGAATGTTCGAATACCAGGATTTCTCAACGCCGTTGTGGCAATAGCGGCAATCCATTCCCAATTGTCCGGCGTGAATTTCGTGCGAGAACGCGATGGGTTGAATCGGTTGATACCCTACCCGGGTGTATTTTGGGGTGAAATAATATGTGACGCCACCGCTGACCGCCGTCACAATCAGCACCGCTCCGATCGCAATTTTCAGCGGGAGTCGATTGGTCCACTTTGGAAAAATGTCAGACATTCAGGTGCGTTTCGTTAATTCGATCCAGGCGCGCTACTCGCAAGAAGCGCCAAATATTTCTGAATCCGGTCGGCTCGTCAATCAGGCACGAGTATTAATTTTTTAGATTTTGAATAACCTCGAAAATTAGAAACTCTGCTCCGTCCGGCTTGATGATTAGCCAACCCAGGATTTCCCTGCAAGAAAAGTTTGTGAAATTTTTCACGAATTAGGTCTTCGTAATAATTCTCATTAGCTGACGTGGTGAATGATCCGGGGGGATTACACAAAGGACCGCTCGCTTACCATTCTCCAAAGGAACTCAATCTTAACTCAGAATGGGCCACGAAAATGTCGAAGTGAGTGCAATGCGTTTGCCGGATTCCTGTGATGCGCGGGCGGCAGTGATAATTTCCAGGACGTGCAATGCTTGCTCCGGGGTGACCAGCAACTCCCGACCGGTAGCCAGACATTCCGCAGCCAGGGCGGCGCCCTGTTGCCAGATGTAGCCCCCTGCGTCGGTCGCGCTTCTCGCTATCTTGGGCTGCTCGCGCGTCGCGATATCCACGCCTTGCGGTGCCCAATCGTAGCCGACCAATCCTAGGAAACCGCCCGAACCAACAATCGTGATCGTATGCCTTTGTTCTCCGCTTCCGTCGTGGCCATGTGGATTGAAATAATTGAAGCCCGACTGGACATGCGAGATCACGCCCTTGCCGTGGTCGAGCAGCAGCATCGCATTGTCTTCCTCGGTGACTTTAATTTTACCTTTTTCTGTGATGTCCCGCTCCGAAGTGACGATGCTCAACATGGCCATCACGCTTTTGGCAGGTCCCAGCAATCCGGTGAGCGTGGTGAGGTTGTAAACTCCAAGATCCGGCATGCTGCCGCCGCCCTTCTCGTAAAAGAATGAAGACCAATTCGGACCTTCGTGCCCGTAATCCGCGTGGGCGGCGGCGACCCGTCCCAACGCGCCCTGTGCCAGGGCGTGTGCCATGAAGGCAAACTGTGGACTTTGCACGGTGATTGGTGCGCCCCAAAGCCGTCGTTTTTTCAGCTGGGCTATCCGAAGCAATTCCTGTCCAGCAGCGAGCGTATTGGCGATGGGTTTCTCACTCCAAACGTGTTTGCCCGCTTCGAGCGCCTGCCGATTGAGGTGCTCGTGTTCCTGCATGTCCGTAAGCGTGATCAGAAAATCAAACGGCTCACCCGCGAGCATCGCATCAATATGGGGGCAGTGATGCGCTACGTTGAACTTCTCCGCCTGCTTTCGCGCGCGCTCCGGTCGAATGTCACACAAACTTACCAGCTCGACGAACGGACATTTTGCCAGAACAGGCAGGTAAGAATTTGACACGCTGCCACAGCCGATCACACCGGTCCTGATCCGCTTTGGGTTTTCGCCCAAAGTCGTAAGCGGTCCTACCGCGACCCCGGCGCTGGCCAGAAGCGTTGTTTTCGCAAACTCGCGACGATTCAACAAAAGAGGAAACGCACGCACAAATTTGCCTTTCTTACTTTGGCTGCCTGCCGGATCAGCAACCATTTTAAATCAGCCTTCGGCTGGCGATCTTGTTTGTCTGAACTTTAATAAGGCCTTACGAGCCGATAATACGCCTGGCTACCCGAAGCCGGTTGCACCGTATTGCTGGCTCCGTTAGTACCCGGGACGTCCTGCCAATCGGGATTCGTCAGGCTATTCGCTTTTTGCAACTTGGTCCCCGCCGCACCGATCCAAGAGATGCTGACGTTCCCACCGCTGCGGACAATGCTTGAAATGGAGAGCGATGGCAGGCTGTAAAGTCCGACATCATCCACACCGAAATACCAGCTGTCGGTCCCGGCATGGGCAAAGCGCAAGCGGACTTTTGATTGATTGTCGGCCTGGGGCAGGCGGAATATTTCGACCCGTTTCGACTCGACCGGATTATCATTGACCCGCCGACTGATATAGGGAGCCAAGGTGGACCAGCGATTGGAAGCCACGCCGATAAAGGCACCGTAGAAGCCGCCATTCGTATTACCGCTCGCCGCATCCAGATAATAAGCCGTATCACTGTTGAGGTTGGTAAACGTTGACAGCGCATTGATCGAGCTATCAAGGTTGGTGGCCACATCCGGACCGTCCAGCAGATACACAATCGGCAACCAGGTCGTCCCCATGTCTATGGAATATTCCACCGCGCCGATGCTATCCTGGTTTTGTTCCCATAGACTGTGAAACGAAAGATAGATGTTGGTTTGACCGGTCAAATTGAAATCCGGCGAAAACATGTAAACAATCTGGCCCAATGCGTCCTGCCGGTAACCCGAATCTCCGAAGGCCATGCGGCCAGTGGCCAAGCCGCGCAGAAAGACTCCGTTAACCACGTTGGATGGATTAACCGAAAGAACGCGCCGGAAATCGGTCGCCTCGCCCTCGGGCTGGGGAAGAGAATTGTATAATTGGCTGTAAGTATCAAACGCGCCGGTGAACCGAGAAACATCCACCACGGTCCAATTGGTGTAAGCCGCGGAATCGAGGTTCGTGACGTTTATATTCGGTTCCGATGTCGCATCCACCATGTTCAGATTGGTCGCAGTCCAACCTGCGGGCAGCGATCCTTCCGCGGTATTGTTGAAGTTTTCAAACACGATGGGTGCAGGCAACAGGATATCCACATAGGCCGCCACCGTGAACTGCACTTCATTGGTGTAATGCTTCGCGGGCGAACCGTTATCATCGTAGGTAAGCGTATATTTATTGGTCGAACCAGCGGGGAGCAAACCCGTCGCCTGGTAGCTCACCGTGGTCAAGCCTCCATCCTGCGTCACAGTCGGAGCGGGCACCAGGGTGGTTCCATTGAACTTCAATTGAATTGTATTGGTGACAATGGCGGTCGAAAGATTCGTGATCGTGGCGCGATACAAATAATCCGGCGTAACACCGGTCTGCCCGTTCGCCGGGGAAACCGTCACCACCTGCGGGCCGACCGCAAATTCCACCTCCGGTAGCTGGGCAAAATTAATATCATCGACCGCGATGTTTCCCCCTGCCCCTTCCAGCTCGCCCGCGCCCAGAGATGAAGCCACCCGCGTCAAACGCAACGTGAGAGTCTGGCCGATACTCCCGGTGTAATTCAAACTGACCGGAACTTTCGCGCCGGTATCGAGGAAATTGAAACTGAAAGGCCCGCTGGCGATGACCGAGTTTGTTACGACCGCGACATTGTAGGCGTAGCGTTCAGTGGAATCAGCATAGTACGGATGAAAATTGAAGGACTTAATGACCGCCGCCACTGCCGCACTGTTTGGAGCAAAAACCACTTCGTGCACATCGCCGACATTGGAGCTATCCAATTGGCCCGCCGACCAAACCGAGTCCATGTAATAATCCCATCGGCCACCGGTCGCCTGCCAGGTCAGGCCGATGTTTGGCGTGCCGAATCCCGTGACGGTAACGCCGTCGCTGGAAAACGCGGCAGTGTCGCCGAAGGTCTGGAGGAGGGCCTGATTTTGTAATTGCCCCGCCGGGCGGATATCAAAATCCAGGACCGTATCGGCCTGCGCGCCGCGGCCCAGGAACACACCGAGAGCAATCACAATGGGGCGGAGGTTCTTTTTTCTCTTCATAGGTTTCTCACGTGTCGTTTGTTTTGTTTTGCAGAATCAATCGGGCGCACAGACCACCGGAAATTTTCCGTCCGGCCCGGGGACATTCCATTCGGTCAGGATCTTCTCGCCTTCGGGCGAACTCACTGTATGCCACTCGGCGTCCTCCACCCGGCGCACAAACCGGAAGGCGTTGCGCGAACCGCGCGGCAGAGGATCAGCCTGGCCGGCGCGCACCTTTTCAAGTTGTTGCTTGAACTCCGGCGCGTATTTCTCGAGGTAAGCAATCTTTCGGCTCCCTTTATCTTTGAACTTTGCCACCGGCACAACCACCACCGCCCGCACCGCATCCTCCTCGGCGTTATCGAGACCCCGAATGGGTGGCAGCGCCTCGCGCGATGCGGCAAACAATTTTTTCTCACTCAAGTCGTAGAAAAAAGTCTGCTCCGAGACGCCATCGCCTTGCCGCAAAAAACGCCATGCCATGAAAGCGGCGCCGCCCAACAGCGCAACCGCCAGCAGCAATTTCAAAACGTTTGGCCGGTTCATGGTTTGAAAGCGGAATTTTGCCGAGTTCCGAATTCAATTTAGTGCGGGTCAGCCTTAACCGACCACCAGCATTCGTTCAAATTGCACGGAATACGCCCGGCATCCAGCAACGCGGCACTGCCGTCGGCCAGCGCGTAGTTGGATCGACGATTGTGTCGCACCGCGCCCTTGTCCCCTTGAGCAACGCGATTGAAGCCGGGAGCATTTGGGACGTCGTATTTCCAAATCCACCAACGATCATTCGGCCACTCATTTCGAATATCGCTATGCCCGTCGCCGAAGAGAATCACGTGGGAA
>JBDSIW010000588.1:0-4538 GCA_039917795.1 Verrucomicrobiota bacterium
GGTGTGGTCACAATTAAATGGAACAACGGGGGAGTTCTTGAATCTTCGCCGAGCTTAAGCAATCCCGTTTGGACTTCGACGGGCAACATGCTCGGAACCTTTAGTGAGGCCGTAGCGCCGGGCGCAAAGTTTTATCGCGTTCGACGTTAGGCGGCAAAACTTCCAGTCAGAGGATCGAACGTCGTCGGTTTACGGCGAAAGCATCCACCGCGCACGGAAGCGTGCGTGGTGGTTTTTCGTTGGCGGGGGCAGTCTCGCACTCGGATGTTCTTGATTTCACTGCGCGGAAGATGGTGGCAATTCTGCACCGCTTTCGTAACTTCTCATTATGAATGCCTTTTTTCCGCCGAATTTGTGAATGAGGTTGCAAAAAATTTGCCGCATGTTCAGCTTTGCCGCATTCCAAAAAACGAACGACATTCTGTTCTGAAATGTGATGCTATTTCGGGTGCGGAGCGGACCAAATAAATTATGCTGACGATTCGAAAAGCCGCCGTGATCGGCGCGGGCAACATGGGCGCGCAAATTGCCGCACACCTCGCCAACATTGGGATTCCCTCGCTCCTGATGGACATTGTCCCAACCGAACTTCTTCCCGAGGAACAGAAGTGCGGCCATACGCTGCAGTCGCCCGAGGTGCGCAATCGCCACACCAAAACTCTTTTCGAACGCGCGAAGAAGCTTTCGCCATCGCCTTTGTTTATTCCTGAAGCGGCAAGCCTGGTCCGCATTGGGAACGTCGAGGATCACATCGCTGAGATCAAGGATGCCGACTGGGTCGTCGAGGCGGTTTTGGAGAAAATGGATTTAAAGCTGGCCATTCACGCAAAGATTGCAGCGCACGCGCGGCCCGACGCCATTGTCACCACCAATACGTCTGGTCTGTCGATTGCCGGCATGACGAAGGGATTGCCGCTTGAATATCGCCGGAGATTTTTTGGGACGCACTTTTTCAATCCGCCGCGCTACATGCGCCTGCTCGAACTAATTTCCACGCCCGACACGGATTCAGCGCTGCTCAAATCCTTTGGCGAATTTGGCGAAGCGGTTCTCGGCAAGGGGATTGTCATTGCCAAGGACACTCCCGGGTTTGTCGCCAATCGGATTGGTTGTTTCGACATGCAGAACGTGGCTCTGCTCATGATGGAGGAAGGCTTAAGCATCGATGAAGTAGATGCCATCACCGGCCCGGCGATGGGTCGCCCGAAAAGCGCGACGTTCCGGCTTGGCGATATTGTTGGCATTGATCTCATGGCGCAAATGGGCCGAAACCTCCGCGAGTTGTTGAAACACGACCCGCAGATCAATGTTTTCCGTCCCGTTGATTTCATCGAGGACATGGTTAAACGCGGTTGGTGGGGCGAGAAAAAGGGTCAGGGCTTTTATCAGCGCGTGAAGACGGACAAAGGGCGGGCGATTCTCACGCTCGACTACAAGACGATGGAGTATCGTCCGCAACAGAAGCCGCAATTCGTTTCGCTCGATGCTGGGAAGAAACTCACGGACCCGGCGGAACGACTTCGTACGCTTTGCGCGGCAACGGACAAGGCGGGAGTCTTCGCCTGGAAACATCTTAGCGCTGTCATCTGCTATGCCGCGGATCGCCTCGCGGAAATTGCCGACGATGTCCTCACGGTCGATAACGCGATGAAGTGGGGATACAACTGGGAACGGGGTCCATTTGAAATCTGGGACGCTTTAGGCGTCAGCGCGACGGCGGATCGTTTGTCGAAGGAAGGGATAGAAGTGCCCGCGCTGGTGATCGACCTCCTTGCCAGTGGGCGGAAATCCTTTTACGAAGTGCGGGACGGGAAGCGTTTTTATTTTTCCCTGACGCGGCGGGATTACTTTGGCGAAATCGAATCGCCCAAAGCAATTCACCTTCTTCGATTGCACACGGCCAACAAAGTGGTGCGAAGCAATTCCGGCGCAAGCCTCGTTGACCTCGGAGATGGTGTGGCGTGTCTCGAATTCCACACGAAAATGAACACAATTGGCGGCGATCAATTGGGCATGTTGAAGGAATCGCTTGAGGAGGTTCGCAAGAATTTTGCCGGGCTGATCATCGGAAATCAGGGCCCGCATTTTTCCGCTGGCGCGAATCTGTTGCTGCTAATTACGCAGATCGAGAACCAAGAATGGGACGAAATCGATTTGATGATTCGGAAGTTCCAGAAGGCGACCAGTTCGCTCCGCCAATACGAGAAGCCGATCGTCGCTGCCTGCCACGCCTACACGCTGGGCGGCGGCACCGAGCTTTCGATGGGGTGCCATCATATTGTCATCGCCGCCGAAACCTACATGGGATTGCCAGAAGTCGGCGTTGGATTGATTCCCGGTGCGCACGGAACAAAAGAGATGTTAATTCGCTGCACGGAAAATGTAATTCGCAGTGAGGAAGCCGATTATTTTCCGGGAGTTCGCCACGCTTGGGAAACGATTGGGCTCGGCAAGATTTCCACCAGCGCGACCGAGGCGGCAAAGCTGCGCTATCTGCGTCCGAGCGAAACCACCGTCGTTCTAAATAAGGATTGGCTCATTGGAGAAGCCAAGGAGCAGGTTCAACATATGCTCGCGCAAGGTTTTCGGGCGCGCCCGCAACGCACCGACATTCCAGCCATCGGCGAGAGTGGTCTCACGTTGTTCAAACTGGCGTTACAGCAAATGCGCGCGGGCGGGCAGATCAGCGAACACGACCAGAAGATCGGGACGAAGCTGGCTTATATTCTCTGCGGCAGTGATTTGACCTCGCTGCAATTTGTGTCCGAGCAGTACATCATGGATTTGGAGCGCGAAGTTTTCCTGAGCCTGTGCGGCGAACCGAAGACGCTAGAACGGATCAAGCACACCCTGAAAACCGGAAAACCATTGAGGAATTGAAGTATGAATCGTGAACTTACGGCACCGCCTGCAATTACCAGTGATGAAAATGCAAGAGAGATGATCCGCGTTTGGATCGCTCACAATGACTTGCACGTCTCAATGCTCTTGGGGATGTGGAGGGATTCTGAAGAGTCGGAAGCAGATGAGAGAGACGCTTGGGGCGAGTTGCTAGCTGACCTGACGAGACATATCTCGAACGGAATGATGAAAAAATATGGATGGGACTATGATGCGACACGAGATAGAATCAGAGAATCCTTTTTGAGAACCTTCGACGAAAAGTTGGGAACAACTGAAGGAGATTTTCTTGAATGAACGTTTCTGCAAAACGTGTTTTTGACTGTTCCGCACTCGATAATTTATGAAAGAAGTTTTTATCGTGGCCGCGGCCCGGACGCCAATCGGCAAAGCACCCAACGGAAAAATCCGCAGCGTTCGACCCGACGATCTCGCCGCCATTGCTATTAAAGGCGCGTTGGCCCGCGTTCCGCAATTGCCCGTTGATCAGATCGAGGATGTCATCCTGGGTTGCGCCATGCCGGAAGGTCCGCAGGGAATGAACATCGCGCGCATCGCGTGTCAACGCGCGGGTCTTCCCGACAGTGTCCCAGGCGTCACGATCAATCGCTTTTGCGCGTCCGGTCTCGAAGCCATCGCGATGGGTGCGCAACGCATTCTCAGCGGCATGGCGGATGTCGTCGTCGCCGGCGGTACCGAGAGCATGAGCCAGGTTCCAATGGGCGGATTTAAGATGTCGCCGAATCCTTGCCTCGTTGATCACATGCCGGACGCGTACCTCGCCATGGGTTTCACGGCGGAGAATGTCGCGAATAAATTCGGCGTGTCGCGTCAGGACGCGGACACGTTTTCCTTCGAGAGCCATCAGAAAGCCATCGCCGCACTCGACGCGGGCCGCTTCAAGGAAGAATGCGTGTCCGTCCCTGTGCGCGAAGTGAGCCTCGGTGAAAATGGAAAAAGGAAGGTAACCGAATTCACTTTCGATTCTGATGAAGGTCCGCGGCGTGATACTTCCTTGGAAAAGCTGGGCACACTCAAACCTGCGTTCAATCCCAAAGGCAGCGTCACGGCCGGGAGCGCTTCACAACGCAGCGATGGCGCCGCCGCCGTTGTGTTGATGTCCGGGGAGAAAGTCAAAGAGCTCGGTCTGAAACCGCTGGCGCGATTCGTAACCTACGCGGTGGGCGGCGTCGCGCCCGGAATCATGGGAATTGGGCCAATCGAAGCCATTCCAAAAGCATTGAAACGAGCCGGGCTGAAAATTGAAGACATGGATCTGATCGAGCTGAATGAAGCTTTCGCCTGCCAGGCGCTCTCGGTAATTCGCGAGGCCAAATTACCTCCGGAAAAAGTCAACGTGAATGGCGGGGCCGTGGCCCTCGGACATCCGCTGGGCGCGACGGGAGCGCGATTGACGGTTTCTATTTTACACGAATTGAAGCGGCGCAAGGGTCGTTACGGTCTCGTCACCATGTGCGTGGGTGGCGGGATGGGCGGCGCTGGAATTTTTGAATTGTGCCAATAAGACCGAAATTCCTTAGCGTATGAAATATCAGGAACGCGTAGCCGCCTGGCGGATTCGATCACTGGCCAGTCCAATCCGCCTCCTCACGTCGGCGGCTACAAAAATTTGGGCA
>JBDSIW010000589.1:0-7949 GCA_039917795.1 Verrucomicrobiota bacterium
ACCGCCGTCATCAAGTTCGTGAAGATGGGTGACAAACTATTCAAAACATTAGGAATTGGGAGCTGAGTTGATTTTTTTTTGAGGAACAATTTCTGTGAAGACAGAAACTACTGAAACTAATGATAGAGGGCGCGGCGAGATTTTTTTCGACGCCGAATGCCCACTTTGCTCAGGCGCGGTTCGACGCATTGGGTCCGTGTTTGCGCGGCGAGGATTTCTGTGGGTGGCGATCCAGACTTCCGGAACCGCGAAGCGACTCAATCTTTCCGAATCGGATCTCCGCCAGGAAATGAAACTGCTTCTTTCTGACGGCAGAGTTCTGGGAGGAATTGACGCGTGGATTCATTTGCTGCGCTCCGTGTGGTGGTTGCGGGCCGTTGGCTTGGTCCTTCAGCTTCCGGGGTTTCACGCCTTGGGAAACGCCAACTATCGGTGGCTCGCGCGGAATCGATATTGTTTCGGCGGACAGTGCGTTAATCCCGTTCGCAAACGACGCCACTGCGCTTTTTTTGAAATGCCTTGAAAACCTTAATAACGGCCTCACGCGACCATCAAATGGGAAAAGATTCGTTAGTAAGTCAGTTTGGTAGGAAGAGCGTCCTCGCGAGCCGACTCCCTGCGGCTCGTCAGTAGCCTCGCCCCACCAAACTGACCCACTTACAAAGATTCGTAACGACAAAAAACAAAACAACCCGAAAGGAAATGTATGAACTGGCTCCTCACAACCTACCTGAGTTATCTGCTTATCAGCGGCGCCCTGACCGTCTGGGTCGCGCGCACGCTTCACAAAAACGGTCGCATCTTTCTTGTGGACAATTTCATGGGCAACGAGCAACTCGCCGATTCGGTCAATCACCTGCTGGTCGTTGGATTTTATCTGATCAACATTGGCTACGTCAGTCTCGCCTTGAAGTACGGGGCGGCGGCGGCCAATCCGCAAGAAGCGCTGGAAACTCTCAGTACCAAAGTCGGTCTGGTCCTGCTGGTGCTGGGCGGCATGCATTTCTTTAACCTCGCTGTCTTTACGCGCATGAGAAAACGCGGCTTGCTTCACAAACAACCGCCGCCCGTGTCACCGCAAGGTTTTGTGAAACCGGTTTCAATCTGATTCAAGAAAAAGGCGAGCGACATTTGCCGCCCGCCGGAAAGGAACTTCAATGAAAATGCTTTATGTTCTTTACGACGAGGATTGCCACTTCTGCCGCCGGTGTCGTCATTGGATGGAAGGCCAGCCCTCATTCCTGGAAATTGTTTTCATTGCGGCAGGATCGGCGGAAGCCCAATGCCGGTTCCCCGGAATCGAAAAGTTTGGGACTCGCAACGAACTGACCGTGATCAGCGACGGCGGCGCGGTTTATCAGGGCGGCAGCGCCTTCATCATGTGCCTCTACGCCCTGGTCGATTTTCGCGAGTGGTCGCTCCGGTTGGCGCGCCCATCGCTTCTTCCCTTCGCACGACAAGCCTTTGAAATCATTTCGAACAATCGCGCCGGTTTCTCCAAATGGTTTCGCGCCTCGACGGATGAAGAAATGAGCCGGGCGCTGGAGAAAACTCCGCCTCCGCTTTGCGGGAATAAAAACGTGTCGTGCCTTAGTGCGGATAGGCAACATTCACTGACTGGTCGCTGAAACAAGAATATCTTCAAAAATCCCGACGACGGCTCGTGCCTTCCGGGAAGCAAAACCTTCATGCAAAGAATTGTGTTAGCGGGCGGGTCCGGGTTTTTGGGACGCGCGTTGGCCGGGCATTTCTGCGACGCGGGATTTGACGTGGTGATCCTGACGCGTACCCCGCACGAGAAGTCAGGCCGTATTCGCGAAAGAATTTGGGACGGCCGCGAGCCTGGGGAATGGACGCAAGAACTGGAACAAGCCGTCGCCATCATCAATCTCACTGGCCGCTCGGTCGATTGCCGGTACACGGAACAGAATCGGAAGGAAATACTTGAGTCCCGCGTCCGGTCCACCCGGGTCGTGGGAGAAGCCATCGCAAACTCCAAACATCCGCCGCGCGTCTGGCTCAACGCCAGCACCGCGACCATTTACCAGCACACGTTTGGGCCGGCCTGGGACGAATCGGGAACCATTGCCGACACTCCGGAGGCGAACGATGTCTTTTCCGTCGAGGTCGCTCGCGCTTGGGAAAACGAATTGGAAATCGCGCGAACCCCCAGTACCCGAAAAGTGGCGCTGCGGACGGCGATGGTTTTAGGTCGTGGGAAAAACAGTGTTTTTCCAGTGTTGAAACGGTTGACTCGTCTCGGCTTGGGAGGAGAAATGGGAACAGGTCAGCAGTTCGTGTCATGGATCCACGAAACCGATTTCTGTCGCGCGATCGAGTGGCTGGTGGTGCGCGAGGAGTTCTGCGACGCCGTCAACGTCTGCACGCCCCATCCGATTCCAAATTCTGAGATGATGCGAGTCCTCCGTTCAATCTGCGGCGCGCCGTTTGGTTTGCCCGCAGCAAGGTGGATGCTGGAGGTGGGCGCTTTTTTTCTGCGGACGGAACCAGAATTAATTCTCAAAAGCCGCCGGGTGATTCCCCGTCGCCTGGTTGAATCGGGATTCGAATTTCAATTCCCAAAATTTAGCGAGGCAATCAGAAATTTGAATTCGTAGCCAGTTCGCCTTCTTGAATTCGACCAGGCGGCAGATCGCCGCACGAACAGTCCTGTCTTTTCACTCGGCACAGAGATAACCAGGGAATTTGTTGACGTCATTTTTTCTTGGACGTAGCTCTCTCGATAATCCATGTTCCCATTACACCGAACTTGAAACCAAATGAAAACTACCCACCCCGAACGAGTCAGGACCGCGCGCCCGATCTGGGCGCTTCGATCCTTCACATCGAAGGCTTTTACGCTGATTGAGCTGCTCGTCGTCATTGCGATCATCGCGATCCTCGCCGGGCTGTTGTTACCCGCGCTGGCGAAAGCCAAGGACAAGGCGATCCGCGCGCAATGCCAGAACAACGTCAAACAGATCACGCTTTCGACGCATCTTTACATGACGGATTCCCGCGATTACCTCCCGGAACCAAATTGGAATTCCCCTTGGGTCGCGAAAGGATGGCTCTATGACGCCGCTTCCGGACGTGTCCCCAACCCCGGCGTTGCACCTTACAATACCGATCCCCGTTTGGCCTATCAGGGCGGGCTGCTCTGGGAGTACACAAAATCGCCGGGAATTTACCGGTGTCCATCTGAATTGACCAACACCGTTGCCTTCAGGGGTCGCGACCAAAAGCTGTCGAGTTACCTCATGAACGGGGCGGTCTGCGGCTTCGGCACGATCGGAGGGAAATCCTACAAGGCTTCCCAGTTCCGGACCGACTCGATTATTTTTTGGCAGGCGTTGGAAACGAATCCCGGTGACTTCAACGACGGATCGAGTACTCCGGACGAAGGCATCACCAAATTACATTCGATCGGCACGACGGTTGGTTGCGTGGACGGCCATATCGAGTATTTGAAAACCAAGAAATTCTACGCCGAAGCTGCGTTGGTGAAGAAGAACCGGCTTTGGTGCAGCCCAGCGACCGCCAATGGTCGTTGAACGTCTGCAAATTTTGGGAGAAAATCTTATGTTCGAACGAGCCCGTTTTTTTGTTTTTAATCCGCTACGACGGTTAGCCATTCCGATCCTCGCAATTTTCGTCGTTTCTCTGGCAGGTTGCAAAAAGCAACCGGACGCCAACGCCGAATTGGCCAACGCCGTCAAAGCATTGGAAAAAGCGGATACCGGACAAAACCCTGCCCCGACACCCGCTCCTGCGGCTTCTGCGGACGCCGTGAGCAGCCAGCCCGTGGCGCGGCAAATGAGTGAAGCAATGACCGCTTACAAAAGCGGAAATTATGACGATGCGATGAGCCGCTTGCACTTGTTGCGGTCAAGGGCGGCCAAAACGCCGGAGCAAACCATGGCGGTGCAAGACGCGATGGCGGCGGTGATGACTGAACTCTACGACCGCGCCAGCAAAGGCGACACCAAAGCCCAACAGGCAATCAAGCAGTATCAGGAAAATCGGAATAACCGGTGACCCGGTGCCAACCTTCGCAGCGGGTTGGTTGAGTTAACTCAGTTCGCGCCCGACAACAATTGTAACGCGCGGCCCGACCGGGTTGACCCGATTCCCCTTTGAAATTCCGATCCTCGGGCGTTTCGGAAGTTAGGAGTCCTTCCAATTGCGGCGGACGATTCCCCCAAACGACACCGCAAAAATCTTCGTCTCAATGCAACATCGGCAGCGGGTTTGGCTGGCGAATAAGTTCGGCGTCCAGATCCAGATAGAAATCCAGCCGTCGCTCCGTTTCCAATTCGTCGATTTCCCGGGCCATCAATAAATACGTGGCGTAATGATTTCCTTCCGACTCCACAAGGCTTGCGTAGAACGCGGCGAGCTCCGCATCAACTGCTTTCAAACCGTGGGCCAGCATCTGGAATTTCTCGCAGCTTCGTCCCTCAATCAGTGCAAAGACCACCAGATGGTCAATGGCCTGAACTCGCTGGCCTTTGCGAATCGAACGCATCATCGAGGTGATCCACGGACTCGGATGCGGTTGGCCGAATGGGATGCTGCGCCGTTTTAATAATTCCAGCACGAGCTGAAAATGTTGGAGTTCCTCAATCGCAATCGCGTTTAATTCTTCGACGCGATGGTAAAGATCGCGGTACTTTTCGAGGTTCAACGCGCTGGTGGCGGCCTTTCGTTCCAGGTGCGCGTGGTCCACCAATACCGCTGCAAGATTCGCCAAAATCTTCGGCAACCAATCGGCGGGAACTTTTTCGCGGAGCATCAACATAATTTCTCGCGGAATATTTCACCACAAAGATGCTTGCCCCATAAAGTAGATTCCCGGCTTCCAAGGAACAAAGTTTGTATTAACCGACGTAGGCGGTCCCACCTCTAGGGACGGCCCGTCTTTCGTTCGACCAAATACGATGACATTTCCCTGTCTCCAGCCCTTATGTATCTCCACATCGTGGCCGAAGCCTTTAACTTTTTTCAAACCAGGCGGCATGTTCGTGCCGTTGAAATCCTGATAATTATCAAATTGCGCCAACAGATGAGTCGCCCATTGCTGCAACTCCGTCGGGTCGATGTTTCGTTTCACTTGCCATTCAAGATTCTTGAAACTTAGCCAGGGAAACAATGGGGACTTCAGTAGTAAAAACATGACGAAGCAGCCGAGAATCGTAAAGAGAATCACTTTTTTCCGTGGCGCTTTCATACGATGGACGCTAGACCTCTCCTTTCGTGGCGTCCAGCAGTGGTTTGAACATGTCATTCACTGAAAGGTTTGTTTATACAGTCTTGCAAAATTCGCGAAGCAGCTTTGGATAACTGCATGTTTCAATACGTCTCTCTCGCTGAAGATAAATCGTGGCAACCCGGCCCATATGAAGGTGTGGAGTTGCTGGTGCTGCACAAACATGAAACGACCGGCGGCTTGACCGTGCTCCGCAAATTCAGAGCGGGAACGACCGTCCCCGCCCATATTCATCCTCAGGCCAACGAATCGGTTTACATTCTCTCCGGGCAATGGGAAGAGTCGGGCGTGATTTACACAACCGGCGCTTTTTTCTTTGCCCCGCGCGGCGAACTGCACGGCCCGCACTTTGCGAAAACCGAAGTAATCAGCGTCACAAGTTTCGACGGACCGCTCACGGTGGTTTAGGAAAATGTGAAAGCGAAAAAGCAAGTTGCCATCGTGCTGGTCACGGCGCCGGATCTCAAAGTCGCGCGCCTGCTGGCAAAAAAAGTTTTAGAATCCCGCCTCGCCGCGTGCGCCAATCTCGTCCCGGCCGTCGAGTCCCATTATTGGTGGAAAGGCAAACTGGAATCGAACGCCGAGGTCTTGCTTATTTTGAAAACCACCGGCGCGCGTTTGGCAAAACTGAAAAAGTGTATCGAGGAAAATCATCCCTACGACACGCCGGAATTCATCGTGCTGAGAATCAACTCGGGCGGAAAACGTTACTTGGACTGGATTGCTGAGTCGGTTAAATAATCGCCGATGTTCCACCCCGTCTGGCTCCAGCACTACGACCCGCTGCACAACGCCACGCTTTCCACAGTCGTCGCCGCTATCCCGATCATCGTTTTGCTGGGCGCGATTGCGTTTTTAAAAATTCGGATCCACTTCGCCGCGCTTCTCGGTCTTCTCGCCGCCGTACTGATGGCCTGGGGCGTGTACGGAATGCCCGCCAGTTCGACAATCGCGAGCACGCTTTACGGCGCGGCTTACGGATTGTTCCCCATCGGTTGGATCATTCTCAATTTGATCTTCTTTTATCAACTCACGGTGAACAACGGATCGTTCGATGTCCTCCGGAGTCACCTCGCCACCATTGCACCGGACCCGCGGATCCAGGTTATTCTGATCGCGTTTTCTTTTGGCGCATTCTTCGAAGGCGCGGCCGGCTTTGGGACGCCGGTAGCTGTCACCGCGGCAATTCTGATTCAGCTCGGCTTCAAACCCCTTTCTGCCTGCGGCCTTTCTTTGATCGCCAACACTGCGCCAGTCGCTTTCGGCGCGCTTGGAACACCGATTCTCGCGCTGAGCAAAGTGAGCGGCATCGATGAAATCGTGCTCTCGAAAATGGTCGGGCGCCAATTGCCATTCTTTTCGCTTTTGATTCCCTTCTGGGTGGTTTGGGCCATGGCCGGATTTCGAGCGATGATCCAAATCTGGCCAGCGGCCCTTACGGCCGGACTCGCTTTTGCCGTTCCGCAATTTTTGGTCTCAAATTTCCACGGCCCATGGCTGGTGGATATCGTCGCTGCCATTTCCTCCATCGCGGGCGTCATTGTCCTGCTAAAATTCTGGGAGCCAAAATCACTTTGGCAATTTCCCGAAACCGCCGAAGCTGCGTCTGGTCCAGCTCCAACCATTTGCTCCCGCTCAAAGATTCGCCAGGCCTGGACGCCTTGGATTTTGTTGAGCGTTTTTGTTTTCGCGTGGGGAATTCCTGCGTTCAAAACCGCGGCCAACAAATGGTCTGGTCCAACCTTCCCGGTTGGATTTTTGAACCAGCGGGTGGCGAGGACTTATCCGGTCGTGCCGCAGCCGACGCTGGAATCACCGACGAAACCCGAGGAGGCGGTTTTCGTGTTCAATTGGCTTTCCGCAACGGGCACCGGAATTCTCTCCGCCGCCATTTGTTTCGGTCTGCTCGCAAAATATTCAATTCGGGAAATGCTTTCCGTTTACGGGAAAACTCTCGTGCGCGTGCGCTTCTCTCTCCTCACCATTGCTGCGATGCTCGGCCTGGGTTATGTCACCAAATTTTCGGGCGCAGACGCCACGCTCGGCCTCGCTCTGGCGAAAACCGGATCGCTCTATCCATTCTTCGGCACGTTGCTCGGCTGGCTGGGAGTCGCGCTAACCGGTTCCGACACGGCCTCAAATGTTTTGTTCGGGAGCCTTCAAACCATCACGGCGAAACAAACTGGCGTCAGCCCGATCCTGATGGCGGCCGCCAACAGTTCCGGCGGAGTGATGGGGAAAATGGTGGACGCGCAGAGCATCGTCGTCGCCAGCACCGCGACCAATTGGTACGGCCACGAGGGGAAAATATTGCGCTACGTTTTTTTCCACAGCATTGCCCTGGCGGCGCTGATGGGGGTCCTCGTTTTTCTCCAGGCAAAAGCCCACCCATTCACCGAGATGGTTCCCGAGCCGGAAGCTAAACCGCACGCGCAAAATTAAATCCGGCTTGATTGCTTCGGTTTCACCGCCGGCATGTATTCGGGATACAAATGCTCCATGCAATCGGGGCACATTCCGTGGGAGAAGTCGGCGTCCGATCGGGCTTTGATGAAGGTTTCGACTTGCTGCCAATAACCTTTGTCGTCTCGAATTTTTTTGCACGAGGCGCAAATGGGGAGCAGACCGCTTAAAGTCTTCACTTTGGTAAGCGCGTCTTTCAACTCGTTGATGAGCCGGT
>JBDSIW010000590.1:0-2886 GCA_039917795.1 Verrucomicrobiota bacterium
CGAAGCGCAGATGCCCGAGATTAACAAGGCGGTCGAGAATTACGCGCTCAACAGTTATTACCAAAAGGCATTTAATTTAATTCTCTCGGGTAAGGCGCGAAGCGCCTTCGATCTCTCCCAGGAAAAAGCCGAAGTGCGCGACCGGTATGGCCGGCACACTTTCGGGCAAGGCTGCCTGTTGGCGCGAAGGCTCATCGAGGCCGGACCAAAGTTTGTGCAAATGAACTGGCCTGCGGTGGCCAACGGTAATCCAACCGTCGATGCGTGGGACACGCATGCGGCGAACTTCGGTCCGTTGCGCGACTTGCATTGCCCGAAACTCGACAGTGGCTTATCCGCGCTGCTCGAAGACCTGGATCAACGCGGCTTGCTAAAGGAAACGATGGTTGTGGCCATCGGCGAGTTTGGCCGCTCACCGCGATTGGGCGTCAGCACCTCGGGCAATGGCAATGCGCCGGATGGCCGGGACCATTGGCCTTATTGCTATACGGCGTTGATCGCAGGAGCTGGGATCAAACGTGGCGCGCTCTATGGAAAGTCGGACGCCACCGGTTCTTCGCCCGCGGAAAATGCGGTTCACCCCACTCAACTCATGGCGACGCTTTATCACGCGTTGGGGATCGACCCGCACACCATGGTCCTCAACCATCTGAACCAACCGCGTGAGCTGGTCCAGGCCGAGCCGGTGACTGCGTTATTCGGATGAACGAATTCCTGAAGTCTCGTTTGAACTCATTTCAAAATTTATCGCGCGAGACTGCGACAGTATTGCGCCGCCGACAAACCGTTCGCATCACTGTACTCACGCTCTGCTGCGCGTTCGTCAACCTTTGCCTGGTTGCACAACCGGTGCCGAAACTAACATCCATTTCTCCGGAATGGGTGCAGCGCGGCGTCACGGTTGATGTTGTTTTGTCCGGCGAGAATCTCCTCCCGCTTTCTGAGTTTGCTTTCGGTGGCGATGACACTCTGAGCGCACAGGCGGGGCCACCCGCGAAGCCAACCGTTCGTTTGGAGGCGTCCGGCGGTAATCTCTTCGCAGCGGGACTGGCGAGCGATAGCAAGCGCGTCGCCGCGCGCTTATCGGTTGCGTCAGAAACGACACTCGGACTTCACGAGGTTCGGGTCATCACCCCCTCTGGAGTTTCCAATCCGCTGACCATTCGGGTGACCGACACGCCCGAAATTATCGAAAAGGGAGGAAAGCATTCACTGGCCGATGCGCAGGAAATCGAGTTGCCCGTTGGCTTGCTCGGGAAAATCGGCGAGGCGGATCAAACCGATTTTTTAAAATTCAAAGGCCGAAAAGGCGAACACCTTATCTTTGACGTTCAGGCCAGCCGTGTCGGCTCAGCTTTGGATTCTTCCCTGGCCGTTTTGGATTCAACCGGCAAAGAACTTATCCGAAGCGAAGATTTCTTTGGCGCGGATTCATGGATCGATTTTCCTGTTCCGGCGGACGGAATTTATTTCGTCACGCTGCGGGATTTTCAACATCGCGGCGGCGATGCCTACAGCTACCACCTGACGGCGGGTGCGATTCCCTACCTCGAATCGATTTTTCCTTTTGGCGGCCAACTTGGCAAAGCCGTCGAACTAACTCTGGGCGGACGCAATCTTGAAGGTGCGGAAAAGATGAGCGTAATGATCGACACCAAAGCGCCGACCGGTCCACAGGAAGTGCGCGCCCATACGGACCATGGATATTCAAACCCGCGTTCCTTCGACGTCAGTGTGTCTCCAAATTTTTTAGAGGTGGAAGCCAACAACGCTGCGACGAATGCAAACGAAATTACGGTGCCCATAAATATCAATGGCCACATCCAGGCCGAAAGGGATTCAGATGTTTTCAAATTCAAAATCGAGAAAGGTCAGCGCTTTATCTTCGAAGTTTTTGCGAGCCGCTTTGGCTCCCGGCTCGACCCGCTCCTGGTTTTGTCTGACGCCAAGGGCAGCGTATTGCAGCAGAACGACGACGCGGCGGGGGCGGACGCGCGCATCGACGCGACGTTTCCCGACGCTGGAGAATATTTTCTTTCCGTCCGTGACCTGCTGGAACGTGGCGGCGAAAATTTTGGATATCGAATCTCGATTGGTCCGCCGCCGAAAGCGGATTTCTCCGCGAAACTTCTGGCGGACACCTTGCGCATCAGCCGCAGTGGCCGGACCATCGTTCGAATAGAGGCGACTCGCACTGGATTCGCCGGAGCGGTGGAGATTCTTTGCCACGATTTGCCCAAGGGAATCAGCTGTTCAGAACTGGTCATTCCGCCCGAATTTCCAGGCGGGCTTCTAGAAATTACCGCGGCGGACGACGCCGAATTGGGCACCACACCATTGCAGCTAAGTGCCGTCGCCGTGATTGATGGAATGAAAGTATCACGGCCACTCCAATTGGTTTCGGGAGCCAAGCCGGCCAAACTCGACAAAAAAGGCCGCTCTCAGAAAACCAAAGAACGAATCGTTAGTTCGGCCTACTTGACCGTGCTGGAAGCTGCTCCCTTCTCCGTGGATTGGATCACGTTGAGCTCGGCGGCGGAACAAAATCAGAGCGCCACGGTGGTGGCGAACGTGGAGCGACGCAACGGTTTTGCGGATGAGATCAAATTGTCCATCGAAGGATTTTCTTCGGCGAACGAGCCAATCGCCAAAAGCATCGATGTTCCAGCCGTCACTTTGAAAACCAATTCGAGCCGTGCCGAGTTCCAGATGTCGGCCAGGCTGGACGGTGAAAGCGGATCGCGGCCCATTTTTGTTCGAGCGGAAAGTGGCAGCAACGTCGAACAATTCAGTCGTTTCATGGATTTTAAGATCTCAGAATTTCCCTTCGTGCTCTCCACCTCGTTGCCGCGGTTGGGCATGACGGCGCTTCGTCCGGGGCAAACC
>JBDSIW010000591.1:0-7067 GCA_039917795.1 Verrucomicrobiota bacterium
ACATGCGGCTGATTCGACGAACGGGTTGGCGGGCCTTCAACACCTCCATCGCGTCGTTTTTCTCGGCGACAGCATTACCTACTCGGGTCAATACATTGAGTCCATCGAAGCCTACTTTATAAGCCGATTTCCGGATCGTCAGGTTGAATTCCTGAACCTCGGTCTCCCCAGCGAAACGGTTTCCGGCCTCACCGAGGATGGCCACGCGGGCGGGCAATTTCCGCGACCCGATTTGCACGAGCGCCTCGATCGTGTTTTGGAAAAGACCAAACCCGATCTCGTCATTGCCTGTTACGGGATGAACGACGGAATTTACCTGCCCTTCAATGACCAGCGTTTCGCGAAATTCACCAATGGAATTGGCCGCTTGCGAGCGAAAATTCTGGCGGCGGGGGCGAAAATCATTCACGTCACTCCGCCGACGTTCGACGAAGTCAAGGGTGGCCATCCCGGCTATGCCAGCACTCTGGATCGCTATTCCGATTGGCTCCTCGAACAGCGCGCCGCCGGTTGGGACGTGATTGATTTGCATGGACCGATGAATCGTTTTCTGGAATCGAATCGCGCGAAGGATCTAAATTTTTTCCTCGCCAGCGATGGTGTGCATTGCGGTGAAACCGGCCATTGGATCATGGCGAAGGAAATTCTTCTTCACCTGGGCGCGAAGGAAGTGGCCGGCATGAAGGACTCGCTCGGCATCATCGCGAACACGTCCCGCGGCGCCGAATTACTACAACTCGTGCAGCAGCGGCAACGGATGATGAAAGACGCGTGGCTCACCGATGTCGGCCACACCCGACCCGGAATGGCGAAAGGTTTGCCACTGACCGAAGCAACTGCGAAAGCTGCGGAAATAGAAACGCAAATCCGCCAACTGCGTGCGCCATTTCCCGGGAAACGTTCTGATTGGAAGGGCTTTGACCGTTACGATTTCGAATTTGACGGCAAGCCTGCGATCGTGGTCGCACCAAAGCAGGAATTACCCGGCAAACCCTGGGCGTGGCGCGGCGAGTTTTTCGACGCCTTTCCCAATGCGGACATTGCGTTGGTCGGGAAAGGCTTCCATCTCGTTTACCTCGGCGTGCCGAATCTATTTGGCAGCCCTGACGCTGTGGCGCACTGGAATCAATTTTATGCGGAACTCACCGGCAAGTACGGGTTCGCCCGGAAAGTAGCGCTGATCGGACTGAGCCGCGGCGGACTTTATTGCTTCAACTGGGCCGAGGCGAATCCCGAAAAAGTGGCGTGTATTTATGCCGATGCGGCGGTGTGCGATTTCAAAAGCTGGCCCGGCGGTAAACTAAAGGGCCATGGCAAGGGCCTGGGCAGCGATTCTGAATGGCAAAATCTTCTCAAGGCTTACCATTTTCAGTCCGACGCGGACGCGATTGCCTACGATAAAAATCCTATAGATAATTTAAAACCGCTGGCTGATGAGCATGTGCCCTTGCTACATGTTTACGGCGATTCAGACGACGTCGTACCGTGGGACGAAAACACGGGAGTCGTGGCCGAACGTTACCGCAAACTGGGCGGCGAAATCCAATTGATCGCGAAACCCGGCGTCGGCCATCATCCGCATGGATTGGAAGACCCGACACCCGTCGTGGAATTTATCCTCAAAAACAC
The DNA here is from genome assembly GCA_039917795.1 of Verrucomicrobiota bacterium. Lineage (GTDB taxonomy): Bacteria > Verrucomicrobiota > Verrucomicrobiia > Limisphaerales > CANJXF01 > CANJXF01. Next base: position 1,630 of record JBDSIW010000591.1, read on the forward strand.
GAATGCCACGCAGTGAAGGCCAACTCGATCGAATCTCTCATAAGTCAGAGCAGGCGGAGTTAAAGGCCAAAATAAAATCGGATTTCGTGCCAGCGTGGTCTGCGGGTGCGAAGGAAAATTTGAAACGACGTTTTGGATTTGTTGTCCGTGATTCTCCGTTCCACATGGTGGATTGCAAAACGTCTCTCCGAAAAAGCAAACTCCAGGCGATTCCACTCCGCTTGGCAGATACTTTGAAGATTGGCTTGTTTCAGATGACGGCAGAAATTGTGCGCATCACGTCCAATGGCATCTGCTTCATTTGGCCAATGGCTTCTCGCATACGCGTGAAACGCCGGCCACTCGGTGGCTGCGAGCCGGCGGCAGGTTTCGGGCACGATCCGGCGGACAACATCGAGTCGCTTGCTAAGCAATACGCGCGCTTGGAATTCCAAATCCTCCGGAATCAATTGCAGCAACGCCGGTAGGTCATCGTTTCGTAAATTCATCTGCGCCGCGACCATTTGAGGATTCGCGGCAAAGGCATCGCGCAGTGAGCCGTCCCGGAGCAATTGTCCGAACGCAGTGATGAAATCAATTGCGGACATGGATGCGTTGCAGTTTGGCGATTTCCTATTCCAATTCCTGTGGGGCAGGAAATTCCTCGTCGCGCTCCAGGATGATTGCCTTGACCGGCGCGTAGTCGGCAATGGCCCGAGCGAGTTCAATCAGCTCGTTCTGAATTGGCTGTGAATGGCCGTCGGTGTAGCGCTCGCCCGCACGCGAGTAGCCGACGATGTGAAGTTGTGTGATGTGGCGAGGCTCGATTTCGTGCAGCCATTCCAAAGGATCGAAATCATGATTCCGGCTGTTGACGAAAAGATTCGTGACATCGAGAAGCAAGCCGCAATCTGCGCGCTCGCAGAGTTCGTTCAGGAAATCCGTTTCGGACAGTTCGCCGCTGAGGCGCACATGCGAAGTGATGTTTTCGAGCAGGATGGGTTTTCCGCAGCGCTCGGAAACTTCGCGCGCATGGTCAGCGATGATGTTTAACATCTCACGCGTAGGTGGCACAGGATTCAGATGGCCGAGATCAACTTCGGCGGTTCGGGTGAAAGCAACGTGCTCGCTGATCCAATCGGGATCGGCGATTTTAACAACGCGGGCAAATTGATCGAGCCGATCCGGATTCAGCTTGCCTGGCGTGCCTAAGCTCAATCCAAGGCCATGAACGAACAGATGAAAGTCCTTCGCGAGCTGCGCGAGACGTTTTTCGCCGTTGGAGAAAAAATGTTCCGCGGTGATTTCGAGGCAATCCACCCCGCGCGGTTTGCCGTCAATCCACGCATCCAGTTCCCGACGATAGCCAATGCCAGTCATCATGAGCCTCCACATCCACCACAACCGCCGCCACCTCCGCAGCCGCCTCCACTCCCACACCCGCTGCTGCTCGAACAACTGCTGCTCCACCAATGACCGCCGGAATCGCCAGAGTTATCAAAATGTCTTGCGCGAAGGAGAAAAATAATTCCTCCGGCGAGCATCATCACAATAAGAAACTCCCATTTGTGCATTCCGTGCGCGGAACCGACGATTAACCGCGCCACGCCCAGCGATTCGAAAAGCAACAGGCCGGCAATCGTGGTGATGGGTGTGTCGAAGCCACGCCGGCGAAGAATCAAAACGGTGACAAAGATCGCGACGAACCAGCCGAAGAACAGCACCAGAAAGTCTGGACCTTTCATTGTGTGGAGAAAGCTGAACGTGCCGCCGTCCGATTGTGCCAGCATGGGAAGGTGAAGCGGGTTCATACGCGTTCTCGTTTCAGGCCGGCCAGTTGGTTTCGATCCATCCCAGCACAGAATCAATCAGCGGAAACAAACGATCATGCCAGGCGACGGCTTCTGCTTCCGAGAATCGGCTTGGCGCTTTCTTGAGCGCCAGAAGATCGCGCAGAAACTGACCGTCAATTTTGAATTCCCGTTCCAGCACGGCGATTCGAGATTCAAATGCGGTTGGAATGGGAATGCCGTTCAAACGCAGAGCTTCCGAAAGTTGGACGAATAGCGAAGTCACGTTGCGCACGACGAATCTGTCGTAGGATTTATGCTGCGAGCGCGTCACGAAGGAATAGACGAGACGTAACCGCAGATTGCGAATGGCTTGTTCGCAGAGAAACTTTTCCAGGGACACATCGATGGTTATCGCCGCCAGTGGATCAGCGCCATGCAGCACGCGATAATTGCGTTTGATGCTCGCGAACTTCGTGGCGAATGTGCGGACGCTTCGTTCAAAACCGCGCCGGGCCAGGATAAACGGATCGAGTTGCGACTGATTGCCGATGGCCCGCGCGACCGCTTGATGTGCCGCGCTCGACGATTGATTCAAGACGATGAGCAAATTGATATCGGAGACGCCTTCGATCACGTTGCCGCGAACCGCGCTGCCGTAGAGGCAACACGAATAAAGGTTCTCGCCCAATTCGCCCTTCAATGCGGCAAGAGCTTGATCAACGAACGTCTGAAGTTTGGGGCTCATGGAACCGAGTCTTGATAAACATTTGATGCCGTCAAGCCCAGAGCTCGCACAAACGAATCACAGTCACTTTTGCAAATCGGCGGTGCCTCGTTTCATCTCAACGCGCCGTGGGCCATGAATCGCAATTCTCCTTTCGGAGAAGTCGCCGGAGGGAGGCTCATTCCGCTGTTTCTTTAAGGACGTCTTGGAAGTTCCGGCGCCGATTTTCGAATTCATCGTGAAGCATGCCGCAAACTGAGCACGGATTAATCCGCAAAAGTTTGCTTGTATTGATTCTGCTCCCTTACGCTTCGCGTGGTTAAATCAAATCATGAGCCCTCAAAATATTGCCCGACTGGTTGGCGGCGCTATTCTGCTTTTTTGCATCGTGCTGATGGCAGCGTCAGGCACTTATGTTGTGCACCCGGGCTTTCGCGGGGTCGAAGTGACGATGGGCAAGGTATCAACTGCTTTTAAGCCCGAAGGATTCGGATTGAAGGCGCCATTCGTTACGACCATTCATCCCACTTCCATCAAGCAACAAACTGCCGAGGATAAAGCGGAATGTTATTCCTCGGACTTGCAGCAGATTCAGATCGAGTTGCGCGTTCTTTTTCGAATACCGGAAAGCTCTGTCGTAAAGCTCTTTCAGGATTACTACGGCGATCCGTTCGAAAGTCTCATCGCCCCGCGCGTGCATGAGGCGATCAAGGAAGCAACCGCTTCGCAAAGCGCCGAGCAGGTCGTCAAGAGCAGGGAAATTATCAAAGCCCGAGCGCTCGAACTCGCCCGCAAAAAAATTGGCACATTGCTTGTTATCGAGGACATCGTTATTCAAAATATCGCGCTGACCAAGGAACTGGAAAATGCGATCGAAGCCAAAATGGTTCAGGAACAGGAAGCCGCGAAATCCAAATATTTCCAGCAGCGCGCGCAAATTGACGCGGATACCTCTGTCATCAAAGCCAAGGGTGAAGCGGAATCGATTCGCATTCGAGGCCGGGCTTTAAAGGAAAATCCTACTTATATTGATTTGCAGATTGTGGATAAGTGGGATGGCCTGGCACCAATGGTCATTGGTAGTGGTGCCAACAATGTTCTTACGATGCAGGATCTTGAGCGCCTCAAACAATCGGAACGCAAGGTCGTTTCAAAACCGTTGGAGAATTCGCCGGTAATTCCACGGACCAAGCCCACGCTAAAGCCATGAACCCGACTTTTCTCCCGAAAATCATTGGCGTGGCGGTAATTGTTTTTGCGCTGATCGTGGTTTCCGCCACGAGCACCTACGTCGTCGAGCCTGGAACGCGAGGAATCAAAATCACGCTCGGCAAAGCGGAAGACCGGTTTCTTCCGGCAGGATTCGGATTCAAAATGCCGTTCATTACGTCAATCGCGCCGATTAACATCCGCCAACGAACGCAGAGCCTGCGTGCGGACTGTTTTTCGTCGGATCTCCAGCAGGTCACGACCGATTTGCGTGTGCTTTACCGGGTGCCTGAAGAGTCTGTGGTTCAGATTTACAAACAGTTTTCCGGGGATCCGTTCGACAGCTTAATCGCTCCGCGGGTCCAAGAGGCGATCAAGGAAATTACCGCCCTTCAGACCGCCGAACAGATCGTGAAGAACCGAGAGGAGATCAAACAGAAAGCCCTGGCCGCCGCGAAGCAAAAAGTGGGGAGCATTCTTTGGATCGAAGATATTGTCATTCGCAACATCGATCTTTCCAAGGAACTGGAACACGCCATCGAAGCGAAGATGGTGGCGGAACAACAGGCTGCCCAGGCACGCTTTACGCAGGTGCAGACCGAGGTCGAGGCGGCAACGGCCATTATTAGCGCTCGTGGCGAGGCGGAAGCCATCAAAGAACGCGGCGAAGCTTTGCGATTGAATCCGGCATTCCTAAAATTGCAGATCGTTGAAAAATGGAACGGGCGTTCGCCACTTGTCGTTCCCGCCTCTGGAAAAAACAGCGGAGCAGAGTTGCTGCTCCCTCTCGGACCACCCGAGGTTCCCGTTGCCCCATGAGCCTGCGTCCTCGTTTCAAAGGTGGGATGCAATTCCTGCTGCTCCTGGGTGTTCTTGTCGCCCTGGTCTTATTATTTCCCCCCGCTTATGCGTTTGTTGAAATGGCCGCGCGTGAACTCCGTTATTTCTGGTGGCTCATCCTTCTTGTTGCCTTGGCCATCTGGTTGATTTGGGGCGTGGGTCGGAAGCCAAAACCTTGATTCATCGCTCGGCGATTCTTCAAGCGATTCCAGTGGCGCGGTTCGTCTTGGATTCAGCCAAGGCTCTTGCTAGCGTCGTTTTATGAAATCGGCTTCAAAAAGAATTTCCAGCCCTTCAAACAGGATACGCCTGGCTGTCGCTAAATCTAAAAGACCGCCGATGGCTGAGTCCCTTCAACCGATCGTGCCGCTGAAGGACCGCCGTCTAAATTTTGGCGACAAATGGGATTACACTCCCGCGCCGGAAACTGTGCCGGTGAAAATTCAGCCGCGTTACGAATTGTTCATCAATGGAAAATTCTCAGCGCCGAGTTCCGGGAAATATTTTGAATCCATCAATCCGGCCACGGAACAAAAACTCACGGACATCGCGGCGGCGAATGGAGCTGATGTGGATGCCGCAGTAAAATCAGCGCGGCGCGCTTACGAAAAAGTCTGGAGCAAAATGTCGGGACGCGAGCGCGGCAAATATCTTTACCGCATTGCGCGCATCATCCAGGAAAAATCGCGCGAACTCGCCGTGATGGAAACGATGGATGGCGGCAAAACCATCAAGGAAAGTCGCGACGTCGATCTGCCGCTCGTGGCTGCGCACTTTTTTTATTACGCGGGTTGGGCGGACAAATTGAAATACGCGTTCCCCGGAAAAACTCCGCAACCGCTCGGCGTCGCGGGACAAATTATTCCGTGGAATTTCCCGTTGCTCATGGCGGC
>JBDSIW010000592.1:0-7465 GCA_039917795.1 Verrucomicrobiota bacterium
CGCGCTCGGCGGGTTGAGCGGATACATCGCCCTCTCAGCCCACCTCCGCGCCGCCGCGAAGTGGGTGGAGCATCTGCCTTGAACCGCCGCCGATTGTCTGGCCGTGATCGAAATAGCCGTGAATCGGGAAGCCGAAAAACTTTACGACGTGGAAGGCTTAGTCCCCTTTGATGAATTCTGGCCGCATCTGCGCGAGAAAATTATCAGCGGCCATTCCGCCTTCACTTCATTTCGGCGCGACAAGCAGATTTCTTTGCGCCTTTGCGTCTTTGCGTCTTGCGTTGAATTCGGCACCTCACCGGAAGCCCTCACCCCCAGCCCTCTCCCATCCGATGGGCGAGGGTAGCGTCGGGCTCTCCCCGATCGAGGCAGAGAGGGAGGCGTTGCGTCAGAGTTCCCGTTCGGCTTTGCGATCTTCCATCATGGCCTTCATCACGCCTTTTCCCTTGAGCGAACCGCGCAGGCTGCGGATGAATTTCGTGGTAACGGGTTTGATGAGGATGCCTTCTGGCGTGGACTCCACATAGGCGCGCGTGCCTTCCTCAATCTCAAATTCCTTCCGCAAACGCCGGGGGATGACCACCTGGCCTTTGATCGAGAAGTAAACCGATTCTGCCTTTGCGCCTACATTCATAAAATAATCTTACATATCAGAATGAGTAAGTCAATGAGCTATTTGTTGGAACTAATTGACGGGGTTTTCGCCCACTCGACACCTCACCCCTACGCGAGTTCAAAGTCTAAAGTTCAAAGTTCAAAGTCGCTCGTGATGGGCAACCCGGATTTCGATTTGGATTTAACTCGTAGCCGCCAACGTGAGGAGGCGGAAATTTCTCATTCAAAGGATGACAACACAACGGCAGTCCGCACCTCGGCGGCTACGGGATCTCTGAGCCGTTTGTTTCGTGGTTTCAAGTTTACGCCATTGCCGAGCGCGGCGGAAGAGGCGCGTTCCGTGGCGAAGTTACTCGGCGATGACGCGGTTTTGAAACTCGACGGCGCAGCCCGTGAGGCGGAATTGAAGACGGTGGTCTCGTCGCGAGTTTTGCACCTGGCCACGCATGGTTTTTTTCTGAGCGATCAGAAATTTAGAGAGACGGATTCGATGGGCGATTTGTTGTTGGCTGGAAATAATTTCACGGCTCGACGGAGGCTCGCCCTACCGATTAACGATTGGGAAAATCCGCTGGTACGTTGCGAGCGAGTTGATGACGGAATTCATGCGTCGTTGGCGTTCAGGAGAGCCCCGTGCGAAAGCTTGGCGCGAGGCGCAGCTGTCGTTGTTGCGCTCGAATGATTTTTCCAATCCCTATTTTTGGGCAGCTTTCACGCTGACGGGGCAATGGCAATAAGAACGCTTTTGTCGTGACTGTTTGGAAAAGTGAATTGTCTTTGATTGCAGTGCTGGCAATTTTCGGCGGAAAATACGGGTGTTCGGTTCTATTTTATTCAATCTAAAATTAATGAAAATTCCTGAAGTGGTCGTCTTCGATTTGGGCAAAGTGCTGGTGGATTTTGATTACAACATCGCCGCGCGCACAATTTCCAGCCGCGGCCGCCTCACGCCGGAAGAGGTGCAGAGCTTCATTGACCATTCGCCGCTTCTCTTTCGTTACGAAACCGGTTTGATGACGAAGGACGAATTCTTTTCCGAGGTTTGCGCCGGCACGGGTTTCTCGGGCGCGCTCGAAGAGTTTGCCTCCCATTTCAGCGATATTTTTTCACCGATCCAGCCGATGATCGAATGGAATGCCGCCCTTCGCCGAAAAGGAATCCCGACCTACATTTTCTCCAATACCAACGAGCTCGCCATCGCTCATATCCGCGAACGCTTTCCATTTTTCAAAGATTTTTCCGGCTATGTTTTGTCCTACGAACACGGTGCCATGAAACCAATCGCGCGATTGTATGAAGTGGTGGAACGCGTGACGGGAAAACGCGGCGAGGCGATTCTTTACCTCGATGACCGTGCGGAAAATGTCGCAGCGGGCTCGGCGCGGAACTGGCAGACGATTTTGCAGGAGTCGCCGGAAAAAACCTTCGCGCAAGTCAGGTCATTCGGCTGGTAAAGCGGGATCCTTTTTCGCTTCAAGCTGTCCAATCAACGCGTGGGCAAACTGGTCATTGTCCCCCAGCGAAAAAATCCGTTCGGAAAGATCATTCAAGGCCCGGCGGGCGGGCTCAAAGTTTTCGGAGAGCGAATAAAAAATGGGGGCGAGCTCATACTTTCGGGCAAGGCGATGATCGCTGGCCACGCGATAATTGGCCCGGCCGACTTCCTGGAAATACTTCAAATCCGGAAAGCCCTTGGACTCGGCGCGAAAACGGATGCGCTCCGGAAAAACCCCCGAAAGAAAAAGTGAATGGTTGCCGATGTGCGCCCGGAGAAGAAAACTTGTCCGGTCATCGGCGTTGCGGAGCGCGCCCAGCATTTCGAAGAAATAATTCAACGGCGTCGCCGCGCCCGGAACCACGCAACGGCTTTGTTCGATCCGGGAGTATTCGCTCAGCATTTCGGCGACATAATCGGCCACGGTACGTTCCTCGATCCCGGCGCGGCGCAGGACGTTTCGCACCAGGACGTAAAAATAAAAATGAGGCGAGACGCGCAGGCAGCCGCTTTGCTCGAGCAATGCGCGGAACAGGGCGTCGTCGTCCAGAATCAAGTCGCGGGATTCGGGCTCGGTCAACAGTTTCACCAGACAATCTGCGGAATTCATTTTCTTCCCGAGCACGCTGGTGATGAAGTCGATGTCCTCGGCGGTGAATTGGATCCGGCAATTAGGCTGAATCATTTTCATAATGTTGGATGTGACTGCAACCGACCACGGACCCTTTCGTCCGCGATGTAAAACAAGCAGGTTGGATTCCACATGGAATGCCCGAGCGGGAATTCCCGACGTGGCGTGAGATTGGATTTTGGGAAAAAAGTCCTGAAGAAACTGGCGCTCCCCTGGTCTATGTTCAAACGATACATAGTCTGGTAACACTGCCGGACACCGGGAAGATAAACGCGAAAAGTTAAAGCACAACATGGAAACATCCCTCAGGCAAATCCCGGCGCGGAGCAAACGGCAGGTGATGGATTGGAGCCTGGTTCTGGCCAGCCAGGAAATTGAAACCACCATTGTGCGCGAGGAGGGTTGGGCGCTCGTCGTGTCCGGGGAGGATCTGGGGCGCGCGACTGCGGCGATCGAACAATACCAAAAGGAGAATCACAGCTGGAATTGGCGTCAACCATTGCCCGGCACGCGCCTGATTTTTCATTGGGGAACGCTGGCGCCTTGCGTGTTGCTCGTGATTTTTTTTGTGCTGGGAGAATCCAGGATTCCTTCACTCCGGAATTTGGGCATGGTGAACACCCGCGCGATTCTGGCAGGGCAATGGTGGCGGCTGTTCACCGCCATATTTTTGCACGTGGATGTGGGGCATCTCATCGCAAATATGACCACAGGATTCATCCTGTTTGGAATGGCGATGGCCCGCTACAGCGCAGGCGTCGGATTGCTCGCCGCATTTTTGGCCGGGGTTGCGGGAAATCTTGCCGGGATCGCGTTCTATCCCGAATCTCACCGCAGCCTGGGCGCGTCGGGAATGATCATGGGAGCGCTCGGGTTGCTGGGCGCGGAAGGAATCTCCGCCTGGCGGACGACCAAAGCGACACACTGGCTGCGGCGTGGTGCCGGGGCCGCGTTTCTCGTGCTGGTGCTGCTCGGTTTTTCGGAGGGCACGGACGTCTTCGCGCATGTCGGCGGCTTTTTTGCCGGTGCCTTGCTGGGGGTCATCCTGCATTTCTCGCCTGAAGTGATCCGCGCCAGGACGGGAAATTCCATTTGCCTTGTTTTGTTGACCGCGCTCTCCGTTTTGACGTGGTGGCTCGCCCTGAAATCCTGATCGAAAACGGATAGCCTGCCATTGGCGCAGCCGGGAGGTGGACCGTCGTTCTAATTGCGGGACAAGTCGTCCGGACGTTGGGTCATCAAGCGATATTGCCATCCCTTTTCGTCGAGGATTTTTTTCCAGAGTTGCGCGGGATCAATCTGGAAAACCAGGTCGAGCGACGCCGGGTGCATAAGCCATGCGCCTCGTTTCATTTCCTCTTCGAGCTGGCCCGGGCTCCAGCCCGAGTAGCCGGCAAAGATCTTCACGGTTTGCGTTGTGGAAAACGATTCGCCGAGGTCCACCAGCGTTTCCAGCGAATGGCCCACGCTCAAATTGGGCATCACATTCGCCTCAGGCAGAAAACTATTGCTATGAAGAAAACTGAGCGAGGCTGGTTGAACGGGGCCGCCGAGAAAAAGCGACTGCTCTTTCATCGCCTCGGGTAGATCGGCCACGATCATTTCTCCGACTTTATTCCCGCTGTCGCGAGTTAGAACAAGCCCAAGGGCGCCTTCCGCATTATGTTCACAAATCAACACCACGGTCCGGTGAAAAAATGAACCTTCGAGCTTGCCCCCATCGAGGAGCAATTTTCCTTTCAGGAATTCCGGCGCGTTCGAGTCAGAAGGCTTGTTCATTCCGCTGGCTGGAATCTGCATGAAGCCTTGTCGGCTGGCAACCCCCCGCGCTTTCCACTTTTGCAAAAGCGAGTGCGGTCGTCCGCCAACGCGGTGGCCCGTGATGGCGGAAACAAATTTGTCGGCTTTGGACGATTACCGTGGCGAGCGGCGACTCGTTTTTCAGCAAATCCCCTATCTGATTCAGGTTGCGATCATGACCACGCAGTTCGAGTCTTTTTCAACTCGAGGAGGCCTGAATGAACGCGAAACCCATTTTAATCGCCGAGGATTCGGATGATGACATTGTGTTCGTCAAACGTGCGTGCCGGGGTGGAAGGGTCGTAAATCCCTTGCAGATCGTCACCGACGGCGAACAGGCCATCTGTTATCTCAAAGGCGAAGGAAAATATTCCGACCGCGAAAAATTTCCCTGCCCGGTAGTTCTGTTTTTGGACCTCAAGCTTCCCAGGATCAGCGGTTATGAAATTCTGGCGTTTCTCCAATCCTCGCCCGAGCACCGGAATTTGCCCGTCATCGTGTTGAGCGTCATCAGCGACTGGAAACTCGTCGCGCTAGCCTACGAAAAAGGAGCAAACTCGTTCCTGGTCAAACCTGTTGGCATCAGCGATCTGATGAACACCTTGCGCGGCGTCAAACACCTCACGTTACGGAGCGTGACCGATGGCGACTGTATCGAGGCGGATTGATTCTTCCGGAAACGATACTCGCGCTGAAGATCGGAGACGGGTTTCACCAAATTAAAGTTGGCTTGAAGCGGAAGAGAAATTACCCTCGCGCCAGTGTCAGTTCAGTTCACCATTCTTGGCAGCGGCTCCGGCGGAAACTGCGCCTATCTTGAAACCGGCGAGGTTCGCCTCTTGATCGACGCCGGGTTCAGTGGTCGGCAAATCCGCCAGAAACTAGCGAGCATCTTCCGCGCGCCCGAAACCTTGAACGGAATCCTGATCACTCACGAACACTCCGATCACATCTCGGGCCTGGTCGGGCTCGCCGCGCGGTTGAACCTCCCCATTTATTGCAATCGTCAGACGCGTGAAGCGATCGAAGCGCAATTGAAGATCAAAATTAACGGTCAACATTTCGATACCGGAAATTCCTTTGAAATCGGCGATGTCCGGGTGGACACCTTTTCCATTCCGCATGATGCAATTGATCCCGTCGGATTTTTGCTTCACACGCCGTGCGGGCAAATTGGTTTTCTGACGGACCTTGGCCACGTGACCAAACTGATCCTGCAGCGCGTGCGCACCGCCAATATTCTCGTCCTGGAAGCGAATCACGATGTGCAAATGTTGCAGGACGACCCGAAGCGGCCCTGGAGTTTAAAGCAACGCATTCTCAGCCGGCATGGCCACCTCTCGAACGAGGCGGCTGCGGATGCCGCCGAGCAACTTTGTTCCGCTGAGTTGCGGCATGTTTACCTCGGGCATTTGAGTCGCGACTGCAATACAGCCCAGCTGGCCAGCGCCGCCGTCGCCGGGCGCTTGAATAAAATCGGCGCGCACCACATCGCGGTGGAAGTCACCGCCCAGGAAACTCCGTGTCCGACGCTGCCGCTGCCTGATCGCCCGCCTGAGTCGCTCATCCCGGCGGCTCTGCAGGAAGTTTTTTCGCACGTGGCCATCCCGTCAGTCGAGGGCCTCGCGCTCCCGCCCTTGTTGCGGCAGCAAGTGTTGTTCTAATTCTGTTTACGTTTTCTGCGGCATCTCTTCTACTTTCTTCATGCACCAACGCGTCCTCCTGCTTTTCCTATTCTGCAATTTGATTGCCGCGAGGGCGGAGCTTTCACCACCCGATCCCGAGCAACTCCCGACCCGTATTGATGCCTCGAAAAAAGTTCACTTCGTCAGCATTGACCACGCGTTTCAGCCGGCGAATTCCAATTGGATTGAGTCGTTGAAAATTTTGACCGGCGCAGACCACGTGACCGAACCGGTCAAAGTCGGCGGCCACGAAGGCGTGCGCGTGATGGGCGTGAAATTCAATACCGCCGATGCCAGGTATCAGACCTGGGCCGACCAACATCATATCGACATTCTGTTGCAGATCTATGGCGACGAGGCTTTGGTCGATGCGCAAGGCCACCCTCGTTATTTCAATTTCCTGACCGGCACTTTGCCGGAACCCATCGCGGTGGATGGAGGCGTCATTCCCGCGTTGGCCAATAACCATCGCTGGAACTGGGTGCTGTTGCGCATTCCCAACGGCCTGCGTCACATGGATGACGGGCGGCTGGTCGGCACGATCCATCCGAAGGCGCGCGGCGATTCCTCAATTGCGGGAGTGTCAATCTTGAGCGGACAAAACGGCGGGACCATTCGCCTTGATGGACTGCACGATTTAAAGGTTCGATTTGTCGCGTTTGGCGAGAAGGGAGCTTTCGGCGAACCGGATCAAATCAATGTTTTCCCAAAGTAGAATGGCGAGCTTCGCGGGTAGGGCGTGTCACTGCGTATGCGCCGGGGTCTTTCCTCCTACAGGCGGCGCGCACGGAGTGACGCGCCCTACCTTTTTGAACCTAGCGGAATAAATTCTTCGCCTTGTCCAAAAAACTTTTGCTGATCGGGTTGACCGTCGAATCGCAAAGCTGCGCGAACTCTTCAATCTTCTCCCGCTGCGCGCTGTTCAGACGCGTCGGCACCTCGACCGTGACGCGGACATGCAGGTCGCCCAAGCCGTAGCCCTGGACATTTTTGATTCCTTTTCCCTTCAACCGAAAGAGCGTGCCGGGCTGTGTTCCCGGCGGGATTTTGACCTGCTCATTGCCGTTCAGTGTCGGAACTTCCACCTCCGCGCCCAAAGCGGCCTGAACAAAACTGATCGGCACCTCACAAATCAAGTCGTCGCCTTCACGCTCGAAAAACTCGTGCGCCTTGACATGAAGCACCACGTACAAATCCCCCGCTGCCCCGCCGCGCGTCCCGGCCTCGCCGTTGCCCGAA
>JBDSIW010000593.1:0-2706 GCA_039917795.1 Verrucomicrobiota bacterium
CCACAATCGTATTGTCGGCGAGCTTCAAACGATTCAGCGCATCGAGCAGGCGACCGACCTGGGCATCCATAAAACTTACGCTCGCGAAATAGCCTCGCTTGAACAGGCGCAATTGTTCGTCAGGCAATCCGTAATTCGCCGGCCGGATAAAAAAAGCCATCGGTGGAATTCCCGCCAGATGCTCGTGCGGCTCCTTCGGCAGCGTGATCGTAGAAATGGGATAAAGATCATAATATTTCTTCGGCGCAATTTCCGGAACGTGCGGACGATAAAATCCTGCCGCGATGAAGACAGGCTTGTCCCCATGCTCTTCGAGCAAGCGGATCGTCTCGCTGGCCACTTTTCCGTCCGTCTCGGTTTCGTCGTCCGCTTCGTCGTCGAGCCATGCCAGCGCTGCGCCGAGGTTTCCGTTTTTCGGTGTGTAGTTGATCACTTTGGCCTCGACGTCTTTGTCGTGACCTCGCGGGTTGATGAATTCGTTCCACGACTGTGGGTCGTCCATGCCGCTGGTCCCGATCTGGCCAGGAACTCCGTAGTGATAAATTTTTCCGATGCGCGCTGAGTAATAACCGTTTTGCTTGAACAATTCGGGAAGCGTCACGACCTCCGGAAGAATTTTTCGGAAGAATTGCGCGTTGTCCAACACTTGAGTAGTGGAGGGACGCCTACCGGTCATGAGCGAAGCGCGACTGGGATTGCAAAGTGGAAACTGGCAATAAGCCCGCTCGAAAAGCACACCCTTTTTCGCCAGCTTGTCGATATTGGGAGTTTTCATTTCTCGCTGACCATAACACCCGAGCGCGCATGTCAAGTCGTCCGACATGATAAACAGAACATTGGGACGAGTGGGCGGTTCGACCGCAGAAAAAGAGGAAAAAACGAAGAGCGAAAACGTGAGGGAGGCAATGAGCGAAAGTTTCATGCGAGCGAAAGACCTACTTGGCCGGAAAACTTTCAGCGAGCGAAAAATTTGTCACGCCAACCAGAACCTGACCCATCAACTCAAATCAAAACTTTAGGTTCCGGCGAAACCCCGAACTCCTGCACCACTGCTTGCGCCTCGGTCCAGACGGTTGACTTCAAAAGCCAGTCCCGGGCGTCCTGCTCATTTTTCTCTTTCAGGCTGGAGTCTCCCACGAGCGCCTCCTGGGATTTGTCAGCGGCGATCGTTTGGCAACGCTCGAACTGGCGCTGCATTTCCTGGAGGATTGGGTGCGAGTTCATAAATATAGTTCTTAAAATCCCCACTTAAGATTGAGATTGAGCGAGCCGAACCGGTCATAGCCTCTTTGCCCTTCGAATTCCTTCGTGCGGACTACCCGGGCGTAACTCAGATCGAAATGTTTTCCCAAGGTCAGCGCGACGCCGTAGATCAGATCGCCCACGAAAGGCTCTTTATCAATATGGAAACTCCGACGGTAAAGATTGCCGTCCAGAAAAACATTTCTCGCCACGGCGCGCCCTTCCAGCTGGCCAAAGGCGTAAAACCCGACCGGGCCGCGTGATCCACCGGGCGCTAGAACAATCGGGGAATCGATCGTCTGAATCCCGAAATCGTCAGGAAGATTAAAGCCCAAACGAGCCGTTGCTCCTGCGTTCGCCGAAACCAGTAGCGCCCCGAGATTCGCGCCCACGTTTGGAATGACGTCGAAATAATGGCTGCTCGCCTCATTGATCGAGAGCTTCCAGGCGCGGCCATATTTGAAAACAAATGCCGGTTCCGTTTTCAATTGGTTGCCCCAGCCATCGAAACCATCGATCTCGCGAAATTTGTGAAATTCATTTTGCGAACGTCCCGCCTGGGCTTCCGGCCCGATAATTCCGATGTCGAATCCGAACGTTTCCAGGACCGGAATGCGATCCATGACTTCTCCGCGACGCTGGATCATCGCACCGATGTAGAGCCACCCGGCGTAGGGCCGGTCGGTTCGAAGGAGGTTGGTCGCCCCGTTGTTTTGCGGCGTGTAAATATTTTGCCCAACGTTCAGACCAAATGTTGTGCTGGTGGGATTAAGCCAGAGATCGGGGAGTTGTTTGCTCAACGCTGGCAAGCCGAGTCCTTTCGCCCACCAGGGTTCGCCGCCCTGAAGATAAAAAAACTTCATGCCTTGCGTGTAATGCCGGTCCTGATGGTGGCCCTGGTTCGGATCGTAAAGGTAATCGTTTTCCTCAATCGCAGAAAACGAGTGCGGCACTTTCTCGACCTCGATTTCTGCGGCGAACAACGGCGCTCCCGCAGAAGTTAAAAGCAATGCAACGGCGAGAGTCCGGATCGTTGGCAATGAGGGGAGAGAAAGAATTGTTTGGTATTTCATGTTTGATCTATGCGACTTGCGCGAAATAACGCTACGCAAACCGGATTGCCTCCCCAACGGCGATATAGCTGTTCGGTGCCTCAGTGAATCCATGTGGCCCCCGAATTATGTGAAATGAATGCGGGCGAAATGCCCAAAAAATTTGCGGAATCTTAATCGCACCACTACGCAATCAATTCGTTCACCACTTTGCCATGCACGTCGGTCAGCCGAAAATCCCGGCCCGCGTGGCGGAAGGTGAGTTTCTCATGGTCGAAACCGAGCAGTGCCAGAATTGTCGCGTGAAGATCGTGGACGTGGACTTTATTTTCCGCGGCGGCGAAACCGAATTCGTCGGTCGCGCCGTGAACGTAGCCGCCTTTCACACCGCCACCCGCCATCCACATGGTAA
>JBDSIW010000594.1:0-4305 GCA_039917795.1 Verrucomicrobiota bacterium
TTAGGCTTGAGCCGCACCGAATCCAGTTCTTGTTTCTCGAATCCAGCGGTCCGTCGCCAATCATTGAGTGACTTCCCATCGGGATCGCGAAGCGCTCGCGCTTTTTCCAGACTCAACGCGCCCGAAAGAATTCGGCTGCCCAGACAGCCGATGCCAAACCGGGTCGGCTCCTCGGCGGTAAAAATGATCAGTTCGATAGAGCGCTTCGGCTGAAAGCCGCCCCGCTGCAAGGCGCGAAACGCTTCAATCGCACCGAGCACGCCGACGACGCCATCGAATTTCCCGGCATTGGGAATGGCGTCGATGTGTGAGCCGGTGGCGGCGGGAGGAAGTTCTTTCTCAGCGCCAACCCAGCGGGCGAAAATATTTCCAACTGCATCTTCGCGCAACGTCAGTCCGATTTCTTCGCAAAGTGTTTTCACGAAACGGCGCGCCTGCAAATCGGAGGCGGAAAATAAAACGCGCGTGACGACGGGAGGCGGATTTTCGGAGATCAACGCCAATTCCTCGATCTCGCGTTGCAGCCTTTGCATATCAATGGCGCTGGAGATCATGGAGAAATCCTCAAGGAGCGCGATTGACGTTTTTGTAATAAAGGTAGCTCGCGGGAGATTTTCCCATGGCGACAAACCATTGCGGACAATACGGGGCCATCCAGATAACGTCGCCGCCCTGGACGGGAAAATAATCCGCGCCGAGGCGATAAACCCCCTGCCCGTTCAACATCACGAGGCCGTGCTCCATGACGTGAGTCTCGACGAATGGGAGCGTAGCGCCGGGTTGGTAGGTGAAAATATTCACGGCCAGGTCGAACTGCAGATGGTCGGGCAATAAAACTTGCAGCAGCGCGTCTTCATTTCCGAGAAAGGGCTGGCCTTTGATATTTGCTCGCTGGCCGACGAGCGCATCGGGCGGCTCGAACCCGTTCAGATTTTCATATTTCTTCTGGAAAAAATGAAGCCTGGTGCCGACCGCTGCGTTGTGAAAATGAAAGTCTTCCGCGGGCGGAATGTAAGCGTAACTGCCAGCCGCTAATATTTGTTTCTTGCCACCCAGAGTGAAGGCGCATTTGCCATTCAACACATAGACGAAATATTCGTCTGGACCGGTGTGCCCGTGACCGGCTCCATTGGCGGTAAAAGTAATCAACACCTGCGAAAACTTCGCCCCCATCGCCTCGGAAATGAGCACGTTCGCCACCACGCCGCTCCAACCGGGAAGGTTGCTGGGGACGAATCCGCTGGGTGCCAGCAGCGCGTACTTTTCTTTGACTACCGTGCGCGTTATTCCAAATAGTTCATTCATCTAATTCTCCCGGTTTAACCAACTGTCCGATGGGTTTCGCCGCAATCTTGCCGTCGTTGAATATCGTCCGGCCACGCAGAATGGTCCGCAACACTTTTCCATGCAGCCGCCTTCCAACATAGGGCGACTGTTTGTGGCGATAAATTAAATCCTCCGCTCTGATATCAAAATCCTGTCGCAGGTCGAGCAAGGCAAAATCGGCGTCGGCGCCAATGGCCAATCGGCCTTTGCTCGCGGGAAGTCGAAATCGATTTGCGACATTGAAGGAAGTGAGCCGGGCGATCAGCGGCAAGGCAATATTGCGATCGACGTGTCCTGCCGAAATGAAAATGGGCAATGTATGCTGAGCTCCGGAAATTCCTCCCCAGACTTTGAAAAAATTTTCGTCCGTTTTCATCTCAGGCGGCGACGGCGAATGATCCGAGCCAATCGTGTCGATTTCGCCGGCCGCGAGGTGGCACCACAAATTATTTTGCTCGGTTAAGGGGCGCAGCGGAGGAGCGCATTTGGCGACCGCACCCAATTTTTCGACATCGGCTTCCGTGAGGACCAGATAATGAGGACAGGTTTCGCAAGTCACGTTGCCTCCCCGTTGCCGGGCTTCGGCCACCAGTGCAACCCCCGCTCCCGAACTGACGTGAACAAGGTGCAGCGCACAACCAGTTTCCCCTGCGATCTCGAGAGCGCGGCGAATTGCATCGAGTTCCGCAGCTACCGGGCGTGATTCGAGATAGTCGCGAACGGTCGTCTGATCCCGCGACAACCGTTCGGCGGACAATTGTCGTGTGATCGATTCGCTTTCCGCGTGGACGGCGACGATTTTATTCAAGCGGGCGGCGCGCTTCATTCCTTCGCGCAGGGTAGAATCCTCTACCCGCGAAAAATCTTCGATCCCGCTGTCGGACATGAACGCCTTGAATCCGATGACGCCCCGATCGCTGAGTTCCTCCAGCCGATCGAGATTTCCGGGAACCAGTCCGCCCCAGAACGCAAAATCGACGAGTGAACTTTTCTCAGCTGCCAGGAGCTTTTCGTCAAAGCTCTTTCCATCGATGGTGGGAGGGTGCGCGTTGAGCGGCATGTCAAAAAAGAGTGTGCTGCCGCCGGCCGCGAGCGCGCGGGAACCGCTGGCAAATCCTTCCCAGTGTGTCCGGCCCGGTTCGTTGAAATGCACATGGGAATCAATCACCCCGGGAAAGAGGTGCAGGCCCGTCGCATCGATTTCTACCTCCCCTTCGGCGGAAATATTCTTCTCCAGCGCCTCGATTTTGCCGTCGATGATTCCGACGTCCGATGGTGCGGTTTCCAAATGGGTCACGAGAGTCGCGCCGCGGAGAATCAAATCGGGTTTGCTCATTTGCTCTTCGCCAGAAGTTGAAGAAACTCGTTCATGACAGAAATCGCCATGCGCACATCTGCCTTTTTCACCGACTCATCGGGATGATGACTGACGCCACCGCGACATCGGACGAACAGCATGGCGACCGGTGCGATTGCAGCAATGACCGCGGCATCGTGCCCTGCCCCGCTCGACAGGCGCAAAACTTTGCCTTGGTGTTCGGCGGTGGCGATGGCCAGCAAGTTTGAAAGTCCCGGCAAACACGGAACAGAGTTTGTGCTTTGAATAATCTCCCATTCGGCAAAAACGTGGCGCTTCTGCGCAATCTTTCGGGCGAATCGTTCCAGATGTTGGCAAGCCAAGTTTCTCTTTGCGTCGCTTTGATGGCGAACATCGAGGCTCAAGTGGACCCGTGCCGGAATCACATTGCTCGCGCCCGGCAGCGTCGCGAGTTGACCCACGGTGGCGACGAGGCCGGGAATTTTTTTCGCATAATGTTCGACGCCCAAAATAAATTCCGCGGCGGCGCATAAAGCATCCTTGCGCAAATTCATTGGCGTTGTGCCTGCATGACCTGCCCGACCGATGAAATTGATTTTCCCGCGAGTTTGGCCCGCTATGGCGGAGACCACTCCCACTGCCAGATTGTTTTTTTCCAACACGGGACCTTGCTCAATGTGAACTTCTGCGTAACCAACGAGGCGAGTCGATTCCATCCGGGAAGACTCTAGCTGCGCGGGATTGCCGCCATACCTTGAGATGGCGTCGGTCATCGTGACACCGTTTGCGTCGATGCGTTTCAAATCGCGGGCGGGAAAATTTCCCGCCAAAACTTTGCTGCCGAGGTAAGCGGTTTGGTAGCGGACGCCTTCTTCATCGGCAAACGCGACCACTTCTATGGCGAACGGCAGTTGGATTTTTTTTTGGCGAAGATGTTCGACGCAGGCGACGCCCACCAATATGCCGAGCGGTCCGTCGAATTTCCCGGCGTCGCGCACCGTGTCCAGGTGCGAGCCCAGGAGAAAGGTTTTCACCTCAGCAGCATTCCCGGGGATTCGGCCAATCCGATTTCCAATAGAATCTTCGCGCACCGACATTCCGGCTTCGCGCATCCATCGGGCGACCTGGTTGCTGGCTTTCCGCATGGCAGGCGAACAAAAAGTGCGGGTGAGGGATTGCGGCTCATCACTGATTTTACCCAGCACTTCGATGCGCTGCATCACGATATCGGCGGGGCTCATTCTTCAACTTCCACGATAGGTGCTATAGGACCAGGGCGAAACCAGCAAGGGCACATGATACGAGGCGTCGGAGTCGGCAATACCGAAACGAACCGGCACCTGGTCTAGAAAGGCGAGGTTCGGAGTCGGACCGTCCTCTCCGGAAAAATATTCTCCGACATAAAAAATAATTTCGTATTGGCCAGTCTTGAATTCCTCAACGCCCAACAGAGGTTGGTCCGTGCGTCCGTCCTGGTTGGCGCGGATCTTTTTTAAAAGAGACCGGGCATTATGAACGAGCGACCAAAGTTCGATCTGCATTCCGCTGGCAGGGCAGCCATTCGCGGTATCGAGAACATGAGTGGTGAGCTTGCCCGCCATGAAGACCAGATTACGGAGCGGGCGGGATTCAGGCAAACGCAGAGTTCAGGATCGCGGCGC
>JBDSIW010000595.1:0-2925 GCA_039917795.1 Verrucomicrobiota bacterium
AGTGAATTTTTCGGACGCGAGGAAGATTTGCATCAGCCGTGCGAGAAGAGTACGAGTGCCAGTATGGACACGTTATTTAAAGTCGATTGGCATTCCATGTTTGTTCCAACCGAATCCCTGATTGAGATCTTTATTCGCGGGACGGTGATGTATTTGGGGATGTTTTTACTCCTGCGATTTTTTCGACGGCAGGCGGGCGCGGTAGGAACGGCTGATCTGCTCCTGATCGTGGTCATCGCCGATGCGGCGCAGAATGGAATGGCGGGAGACTCGAAATCGATTACGGAAGCCGCTCTGTTGATTATCACCATTGTGGGATGGAATTATTTTTTAGATTTTCTCACCGACCGCTCGGCTTTCTTCAAGCGTCTCCTTGAGCCACAGGATTTGCTTTTGATTCAGGATGGAAAACTTCTACGCCACAACATGCACAAGGAAATGATTACCTTTGATGAATTGGTCAGCCAGCTTCGCCAGCAAGGAGTGGAAAAGGTCAGCGAAGTCAAACAGTGCCGCCTGGAAAGCAACGGCCATTTCAGCGTGCTCAAGAAAGACTCAAATTCAGGCGGAGCCAGCGAAAACCATCCAGCGCCGCAAGGAGTCCATTAATCCGGCAGGGCGCGCGAATAAGCGAATGTATCGGGCGGAAGTTCCCAGACACTCAGAACAGAAACCTTTCCCCTTTTACCCTTTCAATTGATCCTCCCTAACAAGGAAAGGATTTGCCTTGCTGGTGCAATGGAGAGCGTGTGCGCTCGAGTTTAGTGTAGGGATTGTCATTTCTCCTCGTGATTGGAGAGCGCGGGGGATTAATCTTCTTCGTCTTCGGATTCCCCTTCCTCCTCCTCCATCCAGACCTGGACAATCCAATGAGCGAGGTCGGGCCAGGTCTCATCGGTTGAGCCATCGTGGTGCCAGTAAACTACCTGTCCATCCGCGTGCAGGCAGAAATAATCCCCGTTCGATTCGCAGAAGGGCAATAAATCCTCCGGCACCCCGATCTCCCAGGCTTCTCTGGCCATCTTGACCAGATCCGACCGGCCCGCGGCGGGGATTATCACGGCGGGCTCGAGAGATCCATAAGTGACGTCGCTCGCTTGCAAAAGGAAATGGTGATAGTCCGGTGGAAACTCGACACCCAAATTTCTTTCCGCCGCGGCCACCTCAGTCTCAGTGGGCAGCCTTGCTGGCTTGGGAACCGGTTCGTTCAGGCTTCGTAACTTGGCAATGGCGTCTTCAAGATGCATAATTCGCCGCAGTGATACAAAAAGTGAAGCGCGCTGTCCAGACGACTTGGCTCTTCCGGACGGTGGCGTGCGCATCTTGACGATGCTACGGAGCGCCGGTTTGCAACCGGCTTTGGGGCACATCTTTTCAAGCGGCTGGTGGGTTTCGCTCCCCGTGCTGGTTTATGGAGCGCAAAGCCGACCGCAGGTCGGCGCTTCGTTCGTAGCAACGTCAAGATGCGCCCGACGATGGTGGCTTTCACATTCAATTCTCCCGGCGGTTCTCCAACTGCAGTGCGAGTGAACGTTACGGTTTGGTGAGGCCGTAATACTCGGCATAAATTCGCGACGCACTGGCCTGTGCGCTGGCCCATGTCCACTTCGATTCGTTAAAGCGATTCGGGCTAAGACTCTGGACGTAGGGTGACGGCGCGGGTTCGAGCAATGATTCCACGACGTGGCGGCCAATGCCGGCCGAGCCAGAAACTCCATGTGCGTTGCAGCCGCCCGCCATGACGAAGCCTTTGACTTTTTCGGTTGGCCCGATGATGAAGCGTCCATCCGGTGTAAAGGTTGGCCAGCCTTTGAAAACGCTGCGGATGCCGAGATCGGATGCCTTCGGAAAATGCGGAATCAAATCTTCGGCAAATTTCGCCAGCACATCCCAATCAGGCTCGATGCCCGGTGGATTTCCATTCAACGGATATTTTTGCGGATCGGTGTGGAGCGGATTCGGTTCCCATCCACCGAGCAGAAGTGCATTCACGTCGGTGCGGATATAAAGGCTGAGATCAGGAATGCGGATCACGGGAAAATTCGGCGTCAATCCTTCGCAAGGCACGCTGATGAAATATTCGTGGCGCACCGGAACAATCGGCAGTTCGACGCCGACAAGTTTGGCGATGTGAAACGCGTGCGCGCCGGCGGCATTGATGACGGTCTCGCATTGGATTGTGCCCTTGTCGGTGACCACGCCCGTGACGCGGCCATCGCGCGTGAGGATTTGTTCCGCCGCAGTGTTGACGCTGAATTGCACACCGCGCCTTCCGCTTTGCGAACAATAGCTCGCGGTCAAATCGTACGGTTGCAAATAGCCGTCGCTCGGACACCACAGGATGGACTTGGCCATCGAGAAATTCATTCCCAGCCATTTTTCCTGGGCGACTTTCGCGCTGATGAATTCCGTTTCCAAACCGGCGCGGTCGGAGATCGCTTTCATCCGCTGGAATTCCTCCACGCGCGCCTCGTTCAACGCCACCCGCAATGAACCCACCTGCCGCCAGGACGGATTGGCTTTTGTGTCCTTCTGTAGATCCGAAAAGGTTTTTACCGACCACATGGCGAGCTCCGTCCGCTCGATGGTGGTGCGCACTTGACCGACGAGTCCGGCCGCCTGGGCAGAAGTCACCGCAGCGACGGACGATTCTTTTTCGATGACCAGAACATCGGTCTCACCCGCCAGCGCCAGTTGGTAAGCTGCGCCGCAACCGACGGCCCCGCCGCCAATGATGACAATTTTTGTGTCCTTGATTTTGCTCATATTAATTTTAGCGCCGTCACTGACCGTTGCGTCTCGCGATCCATTGCGGGACGACTTCGTACACGTCGGCAACGAGCCCGTAGTCGGCGACTTCGAAAATTGGCGCGTCCGGATTACTGTTGATCGCGACGATGGTCTTCGCGTTTTTCATTCCCGCCA
>JBDSIW010000596.1:0-4962 GCA_039917795.1 Verrucomicrobiota bacterium
GGAAAACCGCCTCCAAAAAATCCGCTGGCGCTGCGATCTTTTGATCGAAGATGACCGGGTTGCCAAACTTCAGCATCGAAACCGCGAGGAAAATCCCAGCCAGGACGGAAAACAATTGTTGCCAAATGGTGATTCCAACTTTTGGAGTGGTGTGGAGCGATGATTTTGCCATCACGTCAACGACGATTCACAGTTTCAATTTCAGCAAGCCAACCTCCAACGCGAGCGCTTCCTGGACGTTGGAGCCGAGCAGTCGCTGGGTTTGCTCCAGGATTTGGAGATTTTCCACCGCTTCACTAGAAGAAATTCGTCTCGCTACAGTTGTAGCCGCCATTTTCAGTTGCGGAAAGGTCAACATTCCACTGCCTGCGCTTAAGGTTTGGGTCCAGACATCGCGGAACCACCATTCCAAGGCCAGCAGCAGGTCGCCGCGTCGCCTTCGATATTCCGCTTCAACCGCCGCCGCCAATTCGTCTTCCCATTTTTCGCGCAATTTCGGGTCTAGATCATCGTGGCGCTCAAGCGGGGAGCGCGAAGTCAGTTCCTTTTCCACCGCTTCTTTTTGTTCGCCCAAATTTTTCATCAGCACGCCCAGTAGTCGATAACGCCCGAGCAACCCGCGGTTTTCTTTTGCAGCGATTTCGCTGAAGCCTGCGACGAATCCAGCCTCGGCTTCCCCAAGACGAGCGCTTTCCGCTGCAAAATTCAATCGCAAACAACGCGACTGGATGGTCTCTAGGATTCGCTGGGGCTCCGTCGTGAGCAAAATCAAAATCGATTTGGGCGGCGGCTCTTCCAGGGTTTTGAGAAAGGCGTTGGCCGCTTCCATTTTGAGACGATCGACCGCGACCAGAACGCCCACTTTGAATTCGGCGTCAGTCGGCTTTAAATTCACCGACTGCAATAAGCCTCGCACCTGGTCGATGGAAATAATTCGTGATTTGGATTCCGCGCGGAGCCATGAAACGTCCGGGTGGCCCAAGCTATGAATGCGACGGCAGCTCGAACACTGATCGCAGCAATCCAGGTTCAACCCCGTCGCGGTTTTTCGCGGCGCGTCCTGGCAATTCAAAGTCTTCGCAAGCGTGCGCGCTACAGCTTCCAGTACCTCGATGTTGTTTCCGGAAAACAAATAAGCATGCGCCAAACGCCTGCGCTCCAAGCTGCGTTGGAGCAGTTGCACGACTCGTTCCTGTTCGGGAAAATCAGTGAATGACATGAGTCAAGTCTCGGCCTGTTCCGCTTGCTGCATTCGTTTCACGGCGAGTGAAATGCTCGCTTCGTGCTGGCCATCAATGGCGATCTCTATCGCGTACAAACCCGCTGTGGCAAATTTGACCTGTTGAATATTCAGAACAAAATTGCGCGAAATAAAAGTGGAGTCGCCCGGCAAAGAAACTTCCACGGGAATCTCGGGGATTCCGCCCGACATGATCGATTGCCCGTCCTCATTGACGAAGGTGATTTTCAAGGAATGTTTGCCCTCTTCCATTTTCGTGAAAGCGATGCGCAGGGCGATGGAACACTGCGGATGCGACGCCGGGAATTGTTGCGCGAAAATCGTATCGAATGTCCCGAGGATGTTCAGCTTCCCGTTGTAATCGGTCGCCGCATCGCAGAGAACTGCCAATTGAATCGTCATCGGAAAGAAATGTAGGACATCGCGAATTTAATTCAGCAAGAAAAGCGTGGGGCAGCTGAGTGCCTTTGCAGCCAGCATTCACAATTCTCCCAGCGAATGAAGCGCGTTTTTTTATTCGGGTGTAATTTATGGAATTCCTTTTCGCCATAACTGCTGCGCGCAAAACTCTCTGGACAGTGGTTGCTCCGGGCGTTTGACTTGTTCCATGCGAGTTGGCGTTTTGTGCGGACCGGAGATCTCTCAGTTGGAATGGGCCCAGCGGCTCGGCTTTCGTTCTGTGGCGATCATGCGCTTCGCCGACAGCCCAATGTCGCCCCGGCACCAGAATTGGAAACCCTTCGCCGAACAATTTGCCGCCGATGCGAAGGCGCGCGATATCCGGATTTCCGCCATCGGCGCGCTTTACAAAAATCCGCTTGATCCCAAACAAACCGACGATGCCCGGGAGGTTTTTAAGAGGGCCATCGATGTCGCATCGCACATTGGCGTGAAAACGGTTTGTGGTTTTCCGGGGGCGGTGATTGAGACTGAAATCAATGAGCGCGGTGGCAATCCGGTTTACAAACCCTTTGAGAATTATCTTCCGCAACTTTTTTCCTTTTGGTTTCCGCTTGCGCAATTCGCGGCCGACCACGGAGTGCGCATCGCCTTTGAAAATTGTCCGCAAGGCTCATGGCATTTGCCGATCAACGGCTACAACATGTTCGCCCAACCTGCGATCTGGGAACGAGTCTTCAATACGATTAAATCCGAAAATATTGGGATTGAATGGGACGCGAGCCATTTGATCTGCCAGTTCATCGATCCGGTGGAAAACATCCGGCGATTCGGCTCGCGCATTTTTCACGTCCACGCGAAGGACGCTTACATCAACCGGCAACTGCTCGAAGTTTATGGGCTTTGTCATCCAGGCGTGGCGGAACATCGCACCGTTGGCATGGGGCAATCGAACTGGGCGGAAATCGTTTCGGGCCTTTTGCGCGTGGGCTACGATTCGGATTTAAACATCGAGGGCCGGCACGATCCGGTTTACCGCGACCACGATTCTGTCCAACCGGACGACGTGAAATTGTCTGGGGCAAATCGTCAACCAGGCCAAAAGCTCGAAGAGGCGGGCCTGCTCATCGCAAGAAAAGTTCTGGAACAATACACGGCGGGGACGGAATAAATTTCCTGGACGGTTCAGAATTATTTGCCGATTAGCTTTGGAAATTCTTCAGAGAAGTCTGAGAACGGAATCGAAGTGTGACGCTTGGACGAACTGTGAAAAATACGTTTCCAGTGCCTCGGATTCTGCGGTTTCCAGTAGATTTTTTTCGCGCATCCACTAAACTTTTTTCATGCCAGAGAAAAGCAAGGAACAAGTCTCCAGACCGCTGCGCGAGCAATACGAAAAAGGCGTAAAGAATTTTCAACAGCAGAATCTCGATTACGCGATTGCCATCCTCACCCGGATTTTGACCCAAGAGCCGGCTTTCTACGACTGCCGCCAGGCATTGCGCGCGACGCAATTTAAGAAGGCGGGTGCCAGTTCCGGCTTTTTCAAAAAAGTATTCAGTGGCGCCAGTTCTTCGCCCCTGATTGCCAAAGGTCAGATGGCTCTGCGCAGCAATCCGGTCGAGGCGTTGAATATTGCTGAGCAAATTCTCAACAGCGATCCCAACAGCAGTTCCGGCCATAAGCTGGTGGCGGACGCCGCGCTGGCCACCGACTTGCCAAAGACCGCTATTCTTTCGCTGGAAATCCTGGTCAAGGCGTCGCCCAAAGATCGCGAATTAAACGAAGAACTGGCCGAGGCTTACGCGCGCTCCGGACAAAACGCCAAGGCGGAGGCGGTTTACACCGAATTGATCCGGATGTATCCGAACAACCCAAATTTTTCGCAGGCGTTGAAAAACCTTTCCGCGGAGCAAACCATGAGCGATGGCGGATACGAATCGCTGGCTGACGGGTCCGGTTCCTATCGCGATATCCTGAGGAACAAAGAGGAGGCGGTTTCGCTGGAACAGGAAAACCGGCAAGTCAAAAGCGAGGACGTCGCCGACAAATTGATTCGCGATTACGAAGTGCGCATCGAAGCGGATCCGAAAAATTTGAAGTTATTGCGCTCGGTGGCGGAACTCTACGCGCAGAAAAAGGATTTCGACAAGGCGCTCAGCTCGTACCAGAAAATCATTGGCTCGGAAGGAACCACCGATTCTTCCCTCGAAAAAGCGGTGATCGAAACCACGATTAAAAAGCTCGATCACGAATTGTCCCTGCTCGACCCGCAGGCGCCGGATTACCAAGAACGAAGCGATCGGCTCAAGGGCGAGCGTGACTCCTTTTTTCTCGAAGAATGCAAGCGCCGCGCGGAAAAGTACCCGAACGATTTGCAACTTCGCTTTGAGCTCGGCCAGCTTTATTTCAAAACGGGAAAATTCAGTGAAGCCATCCAGGAACTTCAAAAAGCCCAGAACAATCCGCATCGTCGCGTGCAGGCGATGGGCCTGCTCGGGCAATGTTTCGCCAGCCGAGGCATGAACGACATGGCGGCGCGAAAGTTGCAAGACGCATTGAAGGAGAAGGTCGCTTTTGACGAGGAGAAAAAGGAGTTGATTTACGCTCTGGGCGGTCTTCTGGAAAAAATGGGTAAAGCGGATGAAGCCATTGAGCAGTTTAAACAAATCTACGAGGTGGATATTGGTTACAAAGATGTTGCGGCGAAAGTCGATGACTATTATTCGGGGAAATAGGCGGGACGTTCGGACGCAGAATCACCAGTCAGGCAAGCGCGTTATCCGTTCCATTTTTCCACCTTCCAACGAATTCCACCGGGCATTTTTGGAGCGGAAGGAATTTGGTCATGATGATCAATGTTTCGAGGCGATCGATGCCGGCACGCGATGGATGGTGTTGAACACTTCCTGATTGAGCGACGTTCCATCCGCGGCCGTGACGTGGTATTTGATTTTCATCTGCATGACCGGCTTGAGGTCGGGAATTTCGAGGAGAACCGTTTTCCTGTCGGAACTTAATTTTACAGATTTGAGTTCGACGGTATCGTGAACCTTTTCATCCGGGTTCTTTACCGAAAATTCCGGGGATCCATAGTTTGAGGTCCACTTGTAAATCCATTGTTCGATGCCGTAATTCTCCGGATCGATGGCGGATTTTTCTTCCAGCGGAGAGGTGAAAGAAAGTTCGACGCCCGAAGGAACGACGTGAAGGTCGCACGGCATGTGAACCGGTTTGCCATTGTAGCGGACGCGGTGGAATGCGCCTTCCTTTCCGGCATTCGATTGCCAGACTGAAAGTCCGCATAAATAAAGCTGCCCATC
>JBDSIW010000597.1:0-3077 GCA_039917795.1 Verrucomicrobiota bacterium
GGACCGCCATTTCGCGCCGCGTGTTCATTTCAAGGATGACCAACCGCTCCCGCCCGTGGGGCCAGGGACCAATTATTACGGCCCGATTGCGATTGCCGATCACGCGATCGCCTGCTTGAAGGAACACGACAAGAAGTTTTCCGACCGACCGTTCTTCGAATATCTCGCGTTCACCGTCCCGCATTTTCCGGTGCAGGCGCCCGCCGACGACATCGCGAGGTATCGCGAAACTTATCGCGAAGGCTGGGATGCCTTGCGCCAGCAACGTTGGGAGCGCATGAAAAAAATGAAAATCCTGGACGCCAAACTATCGCCGCTCGATCCCGTGACCGTCCCTTCGTGGAATTTACCTTCGGAAACGCTGCGCGAACGAATCGGTTCAGGCGAAGCCTCGCGCGCCGTGGCGTGGAATGATTTGTCCAACGAGCAAAAATATTTTCAGTCAGAAAAAATGGCGGTTCACGCCGCGATGATTGATCGCATGGATCGCGAAATCGGCCGCGTGCTCGATCAACTGCGCGCGATGAATGCATTCGACAACACGATCATCCTTTTCCTTTCGGACAACGGCGCGAGTGCGGAACAAATCATTCGCGGCGATGGCCATGACCCCGCCGCGCCGGTTGGCTCCGCCAAAACTTTTCTTGGCATCGGGCCCGGGTGGTCCTCGGCGGCAAACACCCCGCTGCGCCTTTACAAGTCATACGTTCACGAAGGAGGGATCGCGACGCCGCTGATCGTACATTGGCCGGACGGCATCAAGGCGCACGGCCAGTTGCGAATGAACCCGGGTCATTTGATTGATCTCGCGCCGACTCTTCTCGAACTGGCGGGCGGCAAAAAACCGGGCACGTGGAATGGACAACCGATTCCAACCGCACCCGGACGCAGCCTCGTCCCGACGTTCGCCAAGGATGGGACGGTGCCGCATGAATATTTCTGGTGGTTTCACAATGGCCATCGCGCCATCCGGATGGGCGATTGGAAACTGGTGTCGCAGGAAAAAGATGGCGACTGGGAATTATTCGATCTGGCGCGTGATCGCAGCGAGACGACGAACCTGGCCGCGAAGTTTCCGGAAAAAGTGCGCGATCTCGGCCGGGCCTGGACGAATCACCTGAACGAATTCAGCGCTCTGGCTGCGCAAGATAAACCCCTGGATAACGATCCACCCCAAGGTAAGAGAAAGAAAAGCGCCGCAATCGAAAAAGACGAGTAGCAAAGTCTGGATTGGGCGAATCCTGTTGCGCCAGTTAAGGCGCGCCACTCCGTGCGAGCCGTGCATAATTGAAACCAGACGGCGCGCACTGATTGACCGCGCCCTACTTTCGTCCTTGATCCGCTCTACCGCTGCCACGCGAGCCAGCGGTTGAAAAGCTTCTTCACGAAGGGCGTGAGGCGTGTGCGGCTGAAGAGATCGCCCACTTTGCGCACGGCCTCGGCCTGCGTTGGATAAGGATGAATCGCCGAGGCAATTGTTCCCAACCCGATCCCGCCGACCATCGCCAGTGTAAATTCCGAAATCATATCGCCCGCATGCGCCGATACGATCGTGGCACCGACGATTCTATCCGTCCCTTTTTTCACATGCACGCGCACGAAACCCTCCGTCTCGCCATCGAGAATCGCGCGGTCCACTTTGCTCAGTTCCTGCGTGAACGTATCGATCTCGATTCCTTTTTCCTTCGCCTGATTTTCGTAAAGGCCGACGTGCGCAATTTCCGGCGACGTGTAGGTCGCCCACGGAATCACGAGGTCGCTGAATTTTTTCCGTCCTTTGAAAAGAGCGTTCTGAATCACGATGCGCGCCATGAAATCGGCCGCGTGGGTGAATTGGAACGGCGAACAAATATCGCCGCAGGCGAAAATCCGCGGGTTGGTCGTTTGCAGGCGGTCGTTGACTTTCAAGCCTTTTTTTTCGAATTCGACCCCGACGGTTTCGAGTTCCAATCCCTCGACGTTCGGCGCGCGACCGGCCGCCACCAGAACCTGGTCCACCAAAATGTCGTAACCGTCGTTGCGTCCCTCGACCTTGAGCCGGATTCCATTTCCGTCCCTGACGACGTGCAGATCTTTCCCGCGTCCCAAGCGTTTCACGCCGTCGCGCTGCATCGAGGATTGCACCAGCGCCGCGGCGTCGCGATCCTCGCGCGGGAGAATGCCGTGTTCGGATTCGACGAGAAAAACCTCTGAGCCAAAGCGCGCAAAAGTTTGCGCCAACTCGCAACCAATCGGGCCCGCGCCAATCACGCCCAGGCGTTTCGGCAGTTCGGTCAGCGAGAAAATGGTTTCATTTGTGAGATAGGAAACATCATTTAATCCCGCTATCGACGGGGCGGCAGCCCGCGCGCCAGTGGCAATAACGGCTTTGGCGAACCGCAAGGCCTTGTCGCCCACCTGCACCGAGTCGCCGCCAGAGAATTTCGCGCTGCCGATGAAAACATCGACCCCGAGCTCGCGAAAGCGCGCGGCGGAATCGTGCGGGCTGATGTCAGCGCGCAGGCGGCGCATTCGCTCCATCACTTGCGGAAAGTCCACCGTCACTTCGCTAACATTGACGCCGAACTCGGACGCTTTCCGCGCCTCCGCCACGGCTCGCGCAGCCCGGATCAACGCCTTGGAAGGAACACAACCGACGTTCAAACAATCTCCGCCGAGAAGATGTTTCTCAACGAGAGCGACCTTCGCCCCCAGCCCCGCCGCACCGGCTGCCGTAACCAATCCCGCCGTCCCGCCGCCAATGACGACGAGATTATAGCGCCCGGCTGGCGTGGGATTCACCCAATCGGACGGATGGACATTGCTGACGAGTTTTTGATTGTGGGTGTCCCACGGTTGAATTGGTTCCATGGCGTTACCTTTGGTAAATTGAGATGACTAATTCATTTTCGGCGCGTAACTCCGCTCTTGAGCTAAGGCTGCTCTGCTTCGCTGATCAATGGAGCGCATGGAGGTTCATCTCCTTCGCTCTGATACTTCCAGATACTGTAATCAAGAGATGAGGCGCTGCGATCTAGAAGTTTAGCGGCCTCGGTCAGCAGGTTATGGGCGGTCTGGTAATCTGAGCAATCAACACC
>JBDSIW010000598.1:0-4504 GCA_039917795.1 Verrucomicrobiota bacterium
AGGGCTGAACAATACTCGACCTGATAGACTCTGTTGGACTGCGATGTCCAGCACACTTGGATGTTTGTAGCTTGGAGAGTGCGCACATTCATCTGCGGCCTAAACGCCGCGCTGAAAGTAATGTCTCTCATCATCGTGATGGTCACCGGCCCCATCGTGGATGGCTCGTCACCAAATCCACCGGCAAAAGCCGGGCCAGGAATGAGGAGAGAGGCGAAGGGCGTCCTGAGGTTGTAGGTCTCCAAAGAAGAGTGCTGAACATCGAGCTTATCGCCGCCTGCGTCCGCCCATCCTACAACTCTGGTGGTTTGGTTCACGAAATAAGTGTTGGCATTGGAAAACGTGCCGGAACCAATCCCTGCGATACGGAATTGGCTGGAAATGGCATTCACGCCGAATATGGAAAAATCCGGTTCCACGATCGGATAAACGTTCGTCGTATCGGCCAAAACGCTGATGCTGAAGGATGCGGCGGTGAAGGTTGTCGTGCCCACCTGGCCGTTTCCTGTACCTGAGAACGTGTAAACGATGTTAGTGGCGTGCGCTTGGAAAAGGAGAGCGAACAAATAAAGGAGTGTCGCCCAAGCACGTTGCACATGGCCTCCGCGTCCGGCTGCCGTTGATTTTTCGAGTTTCATTTTAAAATTTTCGGAGGGTGGGCTGTTGCCGCCTTAGTCACTATGGCTGGCGATGTTTAAGGGAAGAGTGTCTGTTTTCCGGGAATGTGGGTTGGGCGCCGATGTGTGTCGGAGAGCCGAGCCACACGGTTGAGTCAGCAACATGAACCATGAAAGGAAAGCAGGCACATGAAAGTTATGATCCACATCGGGCTAGATGTCCACAACGACTCCATCGCCGTATCGGTTGCGCTGTCGGATTCCACGGAGGTGCGGCGCTGGGGCATCCTGGGCGGGACGCATGAGCACGTGCCGCGTTTGATCAAACAACTCCAGGCGGCCCATCCCGATGGGGCGTTGCGGTTCTGTTACGAGGCGGGCCCGCGCGGGTTTCCGCTCTGCCGTTTTCTGCGCGGACTGGGTCATGAGTGCATCGTGGTTTGTCCTTCACGCGTGCCGCGCCATATCAATGATTGAGAGCGAAAACGTAGCCGCCGACGTGAGGAGGCGGAATCGAACTGCCCCAAAACCGTTTCCTCACTTCTGCAAATACTTCGGACAATTCTTTTCGCGTGGATTATCCGAGTTTCGCCAATTCCGTTTCCACCAACTTCACCAATGGCTTCACCGTTTCCGTGCTGAAATCGAAACGGCAACCGGCAGCCGAAAACAGTTCCGGCAATGGCCGTGATCCGCCCAGCGCCAGAGCGTCCTGGTAATCGCGCAACGCTTTCGGTTTGTCCTGCTTGGAATTCGCCCACACTTGGAGCGCGCCCAGTTGGGCGATGCCGTATTCCACATAGTAAAACGGGTAGAGGAAAATATGAAGTTGCTTGTGCCAAAGATTCGCGCGCGCCTCCTCGTGGCCGGTCCAATCGACGTCGCCGCCGAATCGGTCCATCAACTCCAGCCACGCGGCTCGACGTTCCGCGCGGGTGTGGCCGGGATGCGAATAGATCCAATGTTGAAACGCATCCACCGTGGCGATCCACGGGAAAACCACGACGACGCCCTCAAGATGTTCGCGCCGGGCCCGCTTGGCATCGGCAGCGGGATAAAAGGTTTCGAGAAATTCGTTCCCGAGCAATTCCATGCTCATCGAGGCGACCTCGCAAAATTCAATCGGCGCGTGACGATAGGAATACAAATCCTCCTTGCGCGTGGCCAAGGCGTGAAAAGCGTGCCCCGCTTCATGCAACATGGTTTCGATGTCGCGTTGCTGGCCGACCGCATTCATGAAAATAAACGGGAGCCGCGATTCCGAGAGCGTTGATTGATATCCGCCCGGCGCTTTGCCTTTGCGATTATCGAGGTCGAGGAGACGAAGTTTTTGCATGGTTTGAAAACCGCCGGCCAGATCGCGATCCAGCTTGTCGAAAATCTGCTGCGTGCCGGAAACCATCTTGTCCACTTTTTCGAACGGTCGCAGCGGCGGCAGGTTGGTCGGGTCCACCGAGAGATCCCAAGGTCGAAGCGACGCCATCCCCAGTTTTTTCTTCCGCTCCTCCTGCAACTGGCGCAACACCGGCATGACTTCTTTCTCAATAGCGTCGTGAAACTTCACGCAATCCGCTGGCGTGTAATCGAATCGTCCTTTGGCGCGAAACGCATATTGCAAATAATTCTGGAAGCCGGCGTTGGTCGCAATTTTCTCTCGCAACTTCAAAAGTTCGTCGAACTCCTCCTCAAATTTTTCCGCCTCCTGCAACCGCCTATTTGCTACCAGGTCCCAGGTTTCCTGGCGCAAGGCTTGATCGGTTTCCTCGAGGTAACGTCCCATTTGCACAAGGGTTTTTTCTTCGCCCCGAAATTGCACCGAGAGCGAGCCGCTGAGTTTTTGATACTGCTGGCCGAGCTTGGCTTCCTCGGTTTCCAGAGGAACGCTCTCCTCCCGATAAAGCTCAACATGCAACTCGGTATTGCGGTCGAAAACTTCATAACGCGCTTTTTTTTCGGCGAGAAGTTTCTTGCGCAAAGGATGCGCGAGATAAATTTGCGCCAGCTTGAACTGGCGTGGCTTGGTCTGCGGCTCGATCTGCTCGACGAAATGAAGGTAGGCATTTTCGGCGTCGGCGTTGTCCGTGTGGCAGGTCATCGCGATGTAACGCTTGCTCGCTTCTTCATCGATTGCCGCGCTCAATTCGCCTCCGCTCAAAATCCAGTGTTCAAAATCAGAGACGCTTTCGCACTCACGTGCGCCGGTTTCCAGTTTGTCGAAAAGCGGCGCGATCTCACTCCACGCGCCCAAATCAATTTGCGCTGGAACAAAGCGGCGCGGCGCATGGGCCGGTAAATTTTCGAACGGCAATAAATTCATCGGCCAAAGGTAAAAGTAAAAAAACAAAAGGCAATCCCACGGGATTCGTGGATGGATCGTTTTCCTTTCCTGCTTTTCACAAACCTGCGGACTTGCCTAGATTTGCCAGTGAGCGAATTGGAAAACCAGGTGGAAGCGAACATTCGGCGGCGAAAACTTTTCCGGCCGGGCGAATCCATTCTGGTGGCGGTATCAGGCGGACTCGACTCGATGGTCTTGCTTCAACTCCTTTTTATATTCTCGAGCAAAACACGATGGAAAATTTCGGTCGCCCACTTCAATCACCAATTGCGCGGTCGCAGCAGTGATGCTGACGAAAAGCTGGTCCGAAAAACTGCGGCAAAGCTTGGATTGAAATTTATCGTTGGACGGGGCGACGTGAAAAAGTTTGCCAGGCAGAATGGCATTTCTCTCGAAATGGCAGCGCGAAAACTTCGCCACGAGTTTTTGGCCCGCTCGGCAAAAAAGTTGCGTATCCAAACAGTGGCTTTGGCTCATCATGCGGATGATCAGGTGGAACTTTTTTTCCTGAGGCTGCTGCGCGGAAGCGGAACCGAAGGCCTGGGCGGAATGAGCTGGAAGTCGTCGTCTCCATTTGACGCGTCGATCCGGCTGGTTCGGCCTGTGCTCGACCAGTCCAAAATGGCTCTGATGGAATTTGTCGTAAAAAAGCGAATCCAGTTTCGCGAGGACGCGAGTAACGCGCTGCCGAATTTTCAGCGCAATAGAATTCGCCATGAAATATTTCCGTTGCTTGAATCGCTTCAGCCGGCGCTCCGGGGAAATGTTTTGCGAACGATGGAAATTGCGGCTGGCGACGCGGAGTTTGTTTCCGGCGCGGCCAGGGAATGGCTGGTCGGTAAAAATCGACCGCCGTTCGAGCATTTGCCGGTCGCGGTGCAACGAGTTTGCCTTCTCCAACAAATGCGCACGTTCGGCTTTCCGGGAGACTTTGAATTAATTGAAAGGCTGCGCACGGACCCAAACCGTCTGATTTCGGTGAATGCAAAGGATTCCGTCCTTCGAGATTCCGAGGGAACCATTCATCCGCGGACCTTGCTGCCAAACCGCGTTCCAGAACTGAAGTCCGCAATCGATTTGACTCGACGAGTGGCGATTCGGTTGGCTGGCAAGGATATTTCCTGGACGTTTCAGAATAGAAAAAGCGGAGCTTTTCGGGCAGAAGCCCGCTGCGAAATCTTCGATGCAGATAAGGTGGGCTCGAAAATTCAGCTTCGCTATTGGAAGGGCGGCGATCGATTTCAGCCAATTGGAATGAAAGCACCGGTCAAATTGCAAAACCTGTTCACCAATTTAAAGATTCCGCGTGAAGAGCGACATGGTCGAATTGTCGCAACCACGGAGTACGGCGAGATTTTTTGGGTGGAAGGATTGCGCATCTCGGAGCGATTCAAGCTCGACAAGAATAGTGTGCGACGGTTGATATGGGTCTGGCGTTGTGCGGGAGCTTCGGTTGCGAGTGCTGAGAACCCATGTTAAGCTACGCCAACTTTTTTGACTAATGGCTGAAGATTCTAAACCGGAAAACAAAAACGAGAAGAAGGTTGGC
>JBDSIW010000599.1:0-5870 GCA_039917795.1 Verrucomicrobiota bacterium
GGCCTTCGCTACACTCAGGCCTCCTCAACCCCTCGACCCAGGGACAGTTCCAACCGCCACATCTCCTGTCCCCTTTTGAACTCGCAGCCGTCCCCTTTTGTTCCCGCCCCGACAGAACGAAACCGTCACGGGTGGGATACCTCACGCGCCACCCCCGTTCTTCGAGTATTCAATCATCTCGCTCAATTTTTTTTCTGCCGTTCCGCTTTGGATCAGTTCTTGGGCGAGAGTCCAGCCATCGCCCATGTTTTTAACTTTCCCCGCGACGAACAGGGCCGCAGCCGAGTTCAACAACACCGCGTCGAGTTTCGGCCCAAGTTCCCGTCCGGAAAAAATTCGGCGAATAATTTCCGCATTCGTCTTACTGTCGCCTCCGGCCAGGTCTTTCAAAGAACCGGGCTGCAAAGGAAAATTCCCTGGCGACATTGCTGCGCAGTTCAACCCGCGTTCCTGATAGAATTCAGCGACAAATGTTTCGCCGAACGTGGAAAACTCATCGAGATACGTGGCAGAATCGGTGTTTGAACTTTGAACTTCGCCGCTGACCGCCATTCCGCGTCGCACTCCGAGCAATTGCAAAACCCGCGCCACCGGTTCGCAGAACTCCGGGCGCGCCACGCCAATGAGTTGGGCCGTGGGTCGCGCGGGGTTCAATAGCGGGCCCAGCAAATTGAAAATCGTGCGCTGCCCTTGCTGCGCGCAAAGTTTTCGCGCGGGCGCGATGTGCTTGAAAGCCGGGTGAAACCTCGGCGCGAAGAGAAAGGCGAAGTGATTTTGCTGGAGACTTTCGGCGGCGCATTCCGGGGATAAATCAATTTTGATTCCGAGCGCTTCGAGGACGTCCGCGCTTCCGGATTGGGAAGTCACCGCCCGATTCCCGTGCTTGGCGACCGTCACGCCCGCCGATGCGGCCACGAAGGCGACGGTTGTGGAAATGTTAAATGTGTTCAGGTGATCGCCGCCTGTTCCACAGACATCGAGAATCTCGCCCGCCCGCGTTGCCGGGTCGATCGGGATCTGCACCGATTTTCCACGGAGTTCGCGAACAAAGGCGGCAATTTCCTCGACCGTTTCGCCTTTTTTCGAAAGAGCGGTGAGAAAATCCGCTTTCGCTTGCGCCGGAATATTCTCCTCGACCAGTTGTCCGACCGCAGTGGCCACCTGTTCGTCCGTCAGCGAAATCGCGTTGCAAAGTTGATTCGTCAAAAATTTGAGCACAACGAATTTTAGAAAAGAAGGGAGCGAAGGAAAGGTGAAAGGCGCACGCACGGTTTTTTTGAGCAGAGTCGAAGGACAAATTCGCGGGTGAGTACGTCCGCCGCCAAGCTGGCACACACTATTTGGAAACGGTGACAAATTGCGCCCACACGTCCGGCTCCTTGCGCTCCGGGAAACTTGTGACTACAACTCCAAACGATCAAATGAAATTGCCTCGCGCGCCGGAAATCTTACCGACCCACACGGCCGCCTTGTTCGAAACGGCGGTGCGACGTGCCAAGGCGCTTCTAGAAAATGGGGAGCTGGTTGCGATCCCTACTGAAACCGTCTATGGCCTTGCCGCCAACGCTTTCAACGAAGAAGCGGTCGCGAAAATATTTCTGGCGAAAGGGCGGCCAGCGGAGAATCCCATCATCGTGCATGTCGCAAGCGTGGAAATGGCGCAGCAATGCGTTTCCCTCTGGCCGGAACTCGCGAGTAAATTGGCAGAGGCTTTTTGGCCGGGTCCGCTCACGCTAGTCTTGCCCCGCTCGGAAAGAATTTCTCATTCTGTAACCGCGGGTGGCGAAACCGTGGGCGTCCGTTGGCCAAGCCACCCATTTATTCAAGCGGTCATTCGCGCTTGCGGATTTCCGCTGGCCGCGCCGAGTGCCAACCTGTCCAACGAAATTTCTCCGACGAACGCCGCGCATGTGGCCAAAGGTCTGGGCGAAAAGATTTCGCTGATCGTGGATGGAGGGCAATCGCAGGTGGGGATCGAGTCCACGGTGATCGACTTGACGGTGCATCCACCGCGACTTTTGCGTCCGGGAATGATTCACGCCGGATCGCTCCTGGCCGTGACCGGCGAATTGTCGCTCGGCCTTGATCAAAGCGGCGAGGTTTTGCGCAGTCCGGGATTGCTGCGAAAGCATTATTCGCCGAAAGCGCGGCTCCTCATTTTCTCATGGAACGACGAAGCGGACCTGGAAGCACAGCTTTCCAAGTTCGTTTCCGGAAACTCAAAACTCAAAACTCAAGACTCAAGCCTTCAAGATATTCACGTCATCGCACACACCCAGATTCCACTCGGGGAAAAATTCGTTCGCGTCTCGGTCATTCCGCACGACGCCGAGGCGTTCGCCCGCGCGATTTACGCCGAGTTGCATCAGTGCGACGAGGCCGGTGCCGGGCTGATCGTGGTGGAAAAACTTCCCGGCGGAGCCGCCTGGCGTGGCATCGCCGATCGGTTGGATCGAGCCGCGGCAGACGAGCAGGAGCGTTGACGAACCGATTGAACTTAAGCAATCTCACAACCCTAATGAATTTTCGCATCGCCCTTTTCCTGGCTGCTTTTGGAGTGGTCTGCGGCACAAATGCCCAAACCCGAACCAACAATTTCCGTCCTTTGGCACTCGATGAAGCCATTCAACTCGCGCTCGAACACAACCTGGATGTGCAGATCGAGCGGGTGAATCCCCTGATCAATACTTTCAATCTTCGTTCCGCCTACGCCCCTTACGATCCGGTTTTTGGCGTGCGCGTGGATCAAGGATTCCAATCGCAGCCCGGCGGATTCGATCGCACCACGGGTTTGCAGATTCCGGGGAACGAGACGTGGAACGAATCGTTGCGCCCGAGCCTGTCCGGCGCGTTGCCCAGCGGGCTGACGTACAACATCGGCGGCGACCTGGCGAATCGCACGAGCGGAAGGTCCTTCGGGATCGATACCAACGGTGTGATTCAATCGGCCGACCGCGGTTTTCAATACCGGCCCTCGGTGGGAATTGATTTGAATCAGCCGTTGCTCAAGGATTTTTGGATCGACGCGACACGCCAGCAAATCTGGGTGAACAAAAAGACGCTCAAGATTTCTGAATTGGGGGTGCAATTCCAGGTGATGGATGTCGTCCGCCGCGTCGAGCAGGCTTACTACGATTTGATTTTTGCGATGGAAAATGTGCGGGTGCAAGAGAAGGCGCTCGAACTGGCCAATCGCCTCCTTTCCGAGAACAAACGCCGAGTCGAAGTCGGCGCGCTGGCCCCGCTTGATGAGCAACAGGCGGGCGCACAGGCGGCAGGGCGCAGCGCGGATTTGCTGACCGCACGCCGCGATCTGGATGCGCAGCAAAATGTGCTGAAGAACCTGATCACGGATGATTACAAGGAATGGCACGC
The DNA here is from genome assembly GCA_039917795.1 of Verrucomicrobiota bacterium. Taxonomy (GTDB): domain Bacteria; phylum Verrucomicrobiota; class Verrucomicrobiia; order Limisphaerales; family CANJXF01; genus CANJXF01. Next base: position 3,376 of record JBDSIW010000599.1, read on the forward strand.
GCTCGACATCCAGCCTTTGGAAAACCTCGAAGCGATTCCCGAGACGTTCGACCTGATGGAAAGCTGGCAGAAAGGGATGACGCAACGGCCTGATCTTTTGCAACGGCGGATCGATCTCGAACGCACCGATATTATTTTGCGCTACGAACGGAACCAGCTTTTCCCGCAATTGGATTTAATTGGCAGTTACGGCCGCAATGGACTCGACCGGCATTGGGGCGGCGCGCTGGGAAACATTCGCGACGAAACCAACCCGACTTTTTCCTATGGAGTTTTGTTCAGCATCCCGCTCAGCAACCAGGGTCCGCGCAACAAGTACCGCGCCACCAAAGCTCAAAAGGAGCAGGCTCTTTTGCAATTGAAGCAATTCGAACAAAATGTTCTCGTCCAAATCGATGATGCAGTGAAGCTGGCGCAGACGAGTTTCCAGCGCGTGGGCGCGACGAAGCAGGCGCGAATTTACGCGGAGGCGGCGTTGAATGCCGAGGGGAAAAAACTGGAAAATGGAAAAAGCACCAGCTTCGTCGTCCTGCAATTGCAACGCGACTTGACCACCGCGCGCTCCGAGGAAATCAGGGCGTTGTCCGACTATAACAAATCGCTGGCGCAGCTTGCTTTCAACCAGGGTTCCACGCTGGAACGCAATCGTTTGAACGTGAATACCCGCTAAATTCATCCAGCCCGGGCTCGTTCTCCGCTCCAAATAATATTTGCACACCGCTTATGAGTAAGAGTCCCATTGCCCGTGTCTAAAGCTGCCCATGGATGCCGAGCGCAAATCGCGATTCCGAATAACACTGGATGGAAAGTTTTTCCGCCTTGGGCAAAAAAAGTTTTTTGTCAAAGGGGTCACCTACGGCCCCTTCGCCGCAGGTAGTGATGGCGCGCAATTTGGATCGCCGGAAATCGTAGCTAGCGATTTTACCCTCATCCGCGAGCTTGGGGCGAATGTTCTGCGGGTCTATACTGTTCCGCCACGCTGGTTTCTCGATCTAGCTCATCGGACCGAGTTGAAGGTGCTCGTCGATATTCCGTGGAACAAGCAGCTCTGCTTTCTCGACACGCAAAAAGGAAGGGGTGAAGCCTGCACCGCAGTGCGCCAGGCGGTTCAGTCCTGCGCCGATCATCCCGCCATTTTTGCCTACTCCGTCGTGAACGAGATTTCTCCCGACATCGTCCGGTGGAGCGGCGCGCGGGAGATCGAAAATTTTCTCGACGTGCTGGTTGATGCCGCGAAAGAAATTGATCCCGAATGCCTCTGCACCTTCGCCAACTTTCCGCCCACGGAATTTCTCCGCCCGCAAAATATCGATTTCAATTGCTTCAATATTTATCTCCACCAGCAGAAAGCGCTGGAGAATTATCTCGCGCGCCTGCAAATGCACGCGGACAACAAACCGGTGATCATTGGTGAATTCGGAATCGATTCCATTCGCGAAGGTGAAAAAGCGAAGTGCGAGATATTGGATTGGCAGATCGAAACCAGTTTCCGCAGCGGCCTGGCCGGAACAGTCGTCTTCAGTTTTACCGACGATTGGCACAAGGACGGCCGGCAAATCGAGGAATGGGGCATGGGCCTCACCACGCGGGAACGCAAAAAGAAGGAATCGTTTGCCGTCGTGCAAAAGCAATTCGCGGCTGCTCCTTATTTTCCGCTCGCCCTCGCTCCGCAGGTTTCGGTGGTGGTCGCCAGCTACAACGGAGCGCGAACCTTGCGGGCTTGTCTCGATTCCCTCGAACATCTGAATTATCCCGATTACGAAATCATCCTCGTCGATGACGGATCGACCGATGGCACGGCGGAGATCGCCGCGCTCTATAAAAATGCTCGCTACGAGCGCCAGGTGCACCAGGGACTTTCCGTCGCGCGCAACACGGGCATCGCTGCGGCCAGCGGCGAGATCGTGGCCTTCACTGATTCCGACTGCCGCGCTGATGTGGACTGGCTTTTTTATCTGGTCAGCGATTTATTGAACAGCCGGTTCGCCGGCATCGGAGGGCACAATTTTCTACCGCCAGAGGATTCGCTGGTCGCGGCCGCGGTGCAGGTTTCCCCGGGTGGCCCGGCCCACGTCATGTTGAACGATCGAATTGCCGAGCACATCCCCGGCTGCAACATGGCTTTTTACAAATCGGCGCTGGTCGAAATCGGCGGGTTCGATCCCATTTATCACAAGGCGGGCGACGATGTGGACCTTTGCTGGCGACTACAACAGCGTGGTTATCACCTGGGATTCAGCTCCGCGGGATTCGTCTGGCACTATCGAAGATCAACGGTCAGGGGCTATTTGAACCAACAGCGCGGCTACGGCGAGGCAGAGGCGCTGCTGGTCCGTCGTCATCCCGAATATTTCAACTTGTTTGGCGGCAGCGTGTGGCAGGGGAGGATTTACACTCCGTCCAAATTCGGGGTGACGCTGAACAAGCCGATCATTTATCACGGCATTTTCGCCACTGGTTTTTTTCAAACGTTGTACCGCGCCGAGCCCGCCGCC
>JBDSIW010000600.1:0-5274 GCA_039917795.1 Verrucomicrobiota bacterium
ATCCAAAAAATATTTAAAAACAAATAACTAGTTGCAAGGGTTAATTCCTTTGCTATATTCCGCGCTCCGTTTCCCCGGAGATGGTGCGCGGATAAAACGCCAAGCTGCAATGCCAACAATTAATCAACTCGTCCGAAAAGGACGTAATAAAGTCCGAAGCAAGTCGAAATCACCGGCTTTGCAAAATTCGCCGTTTCGTCGTGGAGTTTGTTTGCAGGTCATGACCCGCACTCCGAAGAAGCCAAACTCCGCGATGCGCAAAGTCGCGAAAATTCGTCTGACGAATGGTCATGAGGTCATCGCTTACATCCCGGACGAAGGCCACAACTTGCAGGAACACTCGATCGTTTTGATTCGCGGTGGCAAGGTGAAGGATCTGCCGGGTGTTCGTTATCACATTGTCCGTGGAACTTTGGACGCGGCGGGTGTGGAAAAGCGCCGGGTCAGTCGTTCAAAATACGGGGTCAAGCGTCCCAAAGCAAAAGGCGCAGCCGCACCAGCAAAGAAATAATTTTATATGTCGAGACGTCGTCAAGCAGACAAAAGGCCATTGATTGAAGATGGCAAGTACAAGAGCACACTGGTTTCCCGACTGGTAAACACCGTCATGCAAGACGGAAAAAAGAGTCTTGCGCAGCGGATCGTTTACGGTGCCTTTGATCAACTCGTGGTAAAAAACCCCGCATCGAACCCGCTGGAAATTTTGCAGCGTGCGGTGGACAACGCTAAACCGCGGCTGGAAGTTAAAGCCCGCCGGGTCGGCGGCGCGACTTACCAGGTTCCAATGGAAGTTCCAGGCGACCGGCAGCTGGCTTTGGCCATGCGTTGGTTGGTGGATTTTGCAGATGCTCGAAAAGGCATTACCATGAAAGAAGCGTTGGCCGCGGAAATCCTCGAAGCGTATCAAGGGCAGGGGAACGCCATTCGCAAACGCGATGACGTTCACAAAATGGCGCAGGCGAATAAAGCGTTCGCGCATTTCCGCTGGTAATTGGTTAAAATTTAAACTGCGCCCCGAATTAACGTCGGGGCGTTTTAGTCTTTAGGATTTTGAAATGAGTGCAGTATTGGAAAACAAACCGGTCAATTCGCCCAATCGGCAATACACCTTGGAGCGGACTCGCAACATTGGTATTGCCGCGCACATCGATGCCGGCAAGACGACGACGACAGAGCGAATTCTTTTTTACACCGGGTTGATCCACAAGATCGGCGACGTCGATGACGGAAATACGGTTACCGATTGGATGGAGCAGGAAAAGGAGCGTGGCATCACGATCACCTCGGCCGCTGTTACTTGCTTTTGGACGCAGAAAAAAGAAGAAGGCCTGGAAAAGTCTTACGCGGGCATTCCTCATCGCGTCAATATCATCGACACTCCCGGCCACGTTGATTTCACCGCTGAAGTTGAACGTTCCATGCGCGTTCTCGACGGCGCGGTCGCAGTTTTCTGCGGAGTTGCCGGCGTTCAGCCCCAATCCGAAACCGTCTGGCGCCAGGCGACAAAATACAAAGTTCCTCGTATTGCTTTTGTCAACAAAATGGATCGCACGGGCGCGAATTTCGATAATGCGCTTTCCGACATGCGCAACAAACTCAAGGCGTACGCATTCCCAATTCACCTTCCGATTGGTGCGGAAGAGAATTTCGAAGGCATCATCGACATCGTAAGCCAGAAGGCCATTGTCTGGGGTCCCGGAGATATTGAAAACGAAGGTCTAAAATACGAGGTCAAAGATATTCCGGATGCCTACAAGGAAAAAGCCAAGATAGCTTTGGCTGAATTGATTGACGCTGTCTCAAATAAAGACGACGCCGTCGCCGAACTTATTTTAGAAGAAAAACCAGTTGATTCTTTAACTTTGAAAGCGGCGATTCGCCGTCTGACTTGTGCGATTGAATTTGTACCCGTTCTTTGTGGCTCTGCTTTCAAAAAGAAAGCAGTGCAACCGTTGATTGATGCGGTGATCGATTATTTGCCCGGACCTTTGGACATTCCGCAGGCGCAGGGGCTCGAACCCGGCACCGACAACAAAATTGAAGTTGTCTCCGACGACAATGGAAAGTTCTGCTCGCTCGCTTTCAAGCTCTGGACTGATCCGTATGCGGGCAAGTTGGTTTTCTTTCGCGTCTATTCCGGCCAACTGAAAAAGGGCGACACGATTTACAATCCTCGCACCCGCAAACGCGAGCGAGTCAGTCGTTTGATGGTCATTCAAGGCAGCGAACGCAAAGACATCGATGCGGTTTATTCCGGTGACATCGCGGCATTGGTTGGTTTGCGCAACATCACGACGGGTGACACGCTCTGTAACGAAGATTTCGATGTAACGTTGGAACCGCCAACGTTTCCTGAGCCGGTTATCAGCATGGCGATTGAGCCGAAGACAAAGGCAGACCGCGACAAGATGTCGGAAGGTTTGCAACGTCTTGCGGAAGAAGATCCGACTTTCCGCTGCTTCACCAACGAAGAAACCAGTCAGCTCATTATCGCAGGGATGGGTGAGTTGCATTTGGAAATCATTTGCGACCGTCTCAAACGCGAATTCAAAGTCGAAGCCAATTCCGGTGCGCCACAGATTGCTTATCGCGAAACGATCACCAAAGAGGCCGAAGGCGAAGGCAAGTTTATCCGTCAATCAGGTGGCCGTGGGCAATACGGTCACGCTCTCGTCAAAATCCAGCCGAACGAAAAAGGCAAAGGACTCGAGATCGAAAACAAAATCGTAGGCGGCGCGATTCCCAAGGAATATATTCCTGCGGTCATCGATGGAATTGAAGAAGCCATTCGCAGCGGCGTTTACGCTGGCTACCAGATGATTGATGTCAAAGCGCAAGTCGTCGATGGATCATTCCACGAAGTCGATTCAAACGAACTGGCGTTCAAGATGGCGGGTATTTTCGCCTTCAAGGACGCGGTTAAAAATGCTGGGCCGATTCTCTTGGAACCCGTCATGAAAGTCGAAGTCACGACTCCTGATGAATACCAGGGCGATCTTCTCGGCGACATCAATCGTCGTCGTGGGAAAATTATCAGCATTGAAGCCAAGCACGGCCAGACCGTTTTGAACGCTAATGTTCCACTCGCGGAAATGTTTGGTTACGCCACGGCGATTCGTTCGCTCTCGAAAGGTCGCGCTTCTTACTCGATGGAACCGCTCACGTTCGAGCAAGTGCCGAACAGCGTTTTGAACACCATTTTGGATTCGGCAAAATCACGACCGGCAGCACGCACTTAACATAAACTCTTAACCTTGTTCTTTTTATATGGCTGGACAACGCATTCGCATCCGACTGAAAGCTTACGATCACCGCGTCATTGACCAATCGGCTTATGACATCGTCGAAACCGTCAAACGCACCGGCGCACGCGTTGCTGGTCCAATTCCACTTCCCACGCGCGTCGAGCGCTGGACGGTGCAGCGTTCTCCGCATGCGGATAAAAAATCCCAGGAAACGTTTGAACAACGCACGCACAAGCGCCTGCTCGATATCATTGACCCGACCGCAAAAACTGTGGACGAACTCAAGAAACTGAACCTGCCCGCCGGCGTCGATATCACCATCAAAATTTGATTTTATGCTAGGAATTTTAGGAAAAAAACTTGGCCAGACCCGCGTTTATGACACGAAAGGTGTCGTCCACTCGGTCACGGTTGTTGCTGTCGGCCCGAATCGCGTGATTCAGGTGAAAACCCAGGAGAGCGATGGTTACAACGCAGTTCAGCTCGGCTTCGACGAACAAAAGGAGCATCGCTTGACCAAGCCGTTGCTTGGCCACATCAAGAAACACAATTCCGTTGCCGTGAAACGCATCCGGGAATTTCGTGATTTCACCTTGACTGTGAAACCCGGCGACTCCGTTGGCGCGAATATCTTTGCGCCCGGCGATTTCGTTGATGCGATTGGCATCACAAAGGGAAAAGGTTTCGAAGGCGTCATGAAGCGTCATAATTTCCGTGGTGGCGATTCAACGCACGGCGCCAAAGGTTTTAAGCGCCGCCCCGGCGCGATCGGACAACGCTTATTTCCAGGCACAGTCATGCGCGGGATGCGGATGCCCGGTCATGGGCCAGGTTCAGGTTACGACGCAAAATCTCGAAGTGATCCAGGTCCGCGAAGATGACAATCTTTTGTTGATCAAAGGCGCGATCCCAGGAAGCAACAACAGTTATGTGATTATCCGCGAATCCAAGAAACTGCCGAAAGGTTCTGAAGCCGCAAAACACCGTAAAGAACCAAAAGCCGCTCCAGGAAAAGTCAAAGGCGGAGCGAAAGCCGCTGCCGCGAAACCAGCCGCTGCTGCCAAGAAATAATTGATTGGACTGGCGGGAATGGCATCCTTGAAAAACCGGCGGCAGTCAACGGATGCCGCGACAACGAACAAAATTTATGAAGCTGACTGTAAAAGATATTAAAGGCAAAAGCGCCGGCGAACTTGAGGTCAAGTTCGAGGTGATTGAGGACGGCAAAGGAACACAAGCCGTCCACGATGCCGTCACAGCCTACCGCGCTGCTCAACGCAGCGGCACCGCTTGCACAAAGACCGCCGGTGAAGTCCAGGGCACGAACAAAAAGCCGTGGAAGCAAAAAGGCACCGGTCGCGCCCGGGCCGGATCGTTTCGTTCTCCCTTGTGGCGTGGCGGCGGTGTCGTGTTTGGTCCGAAGCCCCGCGACTTCAGCAAAAAGGTCAACGGTTCGACCAAGAAGCTCGCGTTGCGCAAAGCACTCGGCGAACGCCTGAAGATGGGCGATGTCACGATCGTTTCGAATTTCAAACTCGCTGCCGCCAAGACTAAGGATTTTCTCACCGCATTGGATGCGTTGGAAATCGATGGGACCACGCTGATTGTGGCGGATCACAGTGATGAAAATCTTCTTCGCTCCGCGCGGAATGTTTCCTACGTCGAAGTGACCACGGGCGAAGACCTCAACACCTACCAGGTTTTGCGCAGCGACAAACTGATTTTCACCCGCGACGCTTTCGAAAAGATCGAAGCCCGCCTAGCCAAGCTTTAATCCCATGAATACTTTCGAGATCATCAAAACCGTTCGCGTCACGGAAAAGGGGACGCGCCAGTCCGACAAATTGAATCAATACACCGTCGTGGCTGACCCGCGCGCGAATAAGATTCAGATTCGCCAGGCCGTGCAGGAACTTTTCAAAGTGAAAGTCATTGGCGTCAACACCATGAATGTCCGTGGCAAAGCGCGCCGCAAACGCACGGCTGCCGCCGGACGCACGCCCTCGTGGAAAAAAGCCATCGTCACCTT
>JBDSIW010000601.1:0-3866 GCA_039917795.1 Verrucomicrobiota bacterium
AAGCCTATTATCTAAAAATGCCTCTCAAATCTTCGCAATTCCTTTGCCTGTTCGTTTCCGTTCTTACGCTTTCCCTGAACGCTGACGAACCCATTGTCAAAATGCTGGTGCCCGGTTTCAGCGTCCAAGAATTGCCACTGAAGATTTCCAACTTGAATAATCTCAGGTTTTCCATCGACGGAACTTTGACCGCGCTCGGCTACGATGGGCGCGTTCACCTTTTGCGCGATACGAATGACGACGGCGTGGAAGATATCGACGAACTTTTCTGGGACAAAAGCACCATCACCGTGCCGGTCGGGATGGCGTGGTCAACAAATGGGCTCTACGTTTCGTCGCATGGAAAAGTCTCCCTTCTGCGCGACACCAACAGCGACGGCAAGGCGGACGAAGAAGAAATCATCGCCAGCGGTTGGCCGCCCACCGATGTGGGATCGGGCGGAGTGGATGCGTCCGCTCTCACGATTGACCCGCAAGGGAACCTCTATTTCGGTTTGCTGACCCAGGATTATTCCAACCCGTATCGCGTGAAGGATGGCGTCTCTCACTACGACGTGAACGGGATGCGCGGCACGATCCAGAAATGGAACGCGAACACCAAAAAACTCGAAACGATCGCCACGGGAATTCGAGTTCCCTACACACTCGCGTTCAACAAGGCGGGAGATTTGTTCAACACGGATCAGGAAGGCGAAACGTGGTGTCCGAATGGAAATCCGCTGGATGAGTTGAATCACATTGTCCTCGGAAAGAATTACGGATTCCCGCCGCGCGACGACAAATGGCTGACCAACCTCGTGAGCGTGCCGCCTGTGGTTGGCTTCGGCCCGCAGCATCAATCCACCTGCGGCCTGATTTTCAATGAACCTGAGCCGCGCGGCAAAAATTCTCCCGGGCGCGCTTTATTTGGTCCGCAATGGTGGGAGGGCGACGCATTTGTTGCCGGTGAATCCCGCGGAAAAATCTGGCGGGTGAAGCTGGTCAAAACCCCGGGAGGTTATGTTGGGAGGGAGTTTATGATTGCTCGCCTATCGATGTTGACCATGGATGTCGCGATTTCTCCGAAGGGCGATCTTTACGTCTGCTGCCATAGCGGGAAGCCGGATTGGGGGACCGGGCCAAAGGGAGAAGGGAAAATTTTTAAAATTTCCTACTCGGGAAAATCCGAGCCGCAACCCGTCGCCGCGTGGGCATCGGGGCAGGGTGAGGTTCGGGTTGGATTTGACCGACCGGTCGATTCCTCGATCACGAACAACTTGGGCGGACAGGAAATTGAGTTCGGCGAATTCGTCTCGGCGGCCGATCGGTTCGAGGTGATTCGACCTTCCTACAAAGTTGTCGAACTCCAGCAGCAGACGCCTCGCGGAAAACTTAAAATCTTTTCCGCAACCTTGGAGAACAATCAGCAGACGCTTGTGTTGTCCACCGCGCCGCATCCGCTCGCCGCGAAATACGCCCTCACGATTTCCAACGTGAAAGCGAAGGGTAATCATGGTGAGGGCGCGACGGTCGATGTCGATTACGATTTGCGTGGTGTGCAAAGCGTAGTGTCGAAAAAATCACCCGTGGACGTCGAATGGGTCAAAGATTTTCATCCGGCTTGGCTGCCGGCGCATCAACCGCAGATGATTTTGCCGAAGGAAAATCCGGAACTGGCGGGGGGCGATTTTCAGCGTGGCAAGAATCTATTTTTTGGTGACAGATTGAAATGCGCCACGTGCCATCGCATTCGTGGCGAAGGGAAACTGGTGGCACCAGACTTGAGTAACCTCGCCAGCCGCGACGTTGGCTCAATTTTGCGCGACATCAAGGAGCCGAGTGCGACGATCAATCCTGACTATGTGGCCTTCAATGTTTTTCTCAAAAGCGGAGAGGATTTGGCCGGTTTTATTCGTGCGCAAAAGGGGGATGCCCTCACTGTGCTGGGCGTGGACGGAAAGGAATCCGTCATTGCGCAAAAGGATGTGAAGGAACTTCGAGCGAGCGCGGTTTCCTTGATGCCAGCCGGTTTGCTCGATGGTTTGAACGGGGGTGAGATTCGCGATTTGCTGATCTTTCTTTCATCTGAACCACCGCATCGCAAAACCGGGGAAGTGCAACGGGTGTTGCGTCCGGAGCAAGGAACTTTGCAATCGAACTCGCTGGCTCAGAATCCGGCGCTTCGTGATTTAAAAATAGTTTGGGTGGCGAGCAAACAAGATCACGGCCCGGGCGAACATGATTACCCGGCGGCGCAAAAGTCGTGGGTTTCGCTGCTCAACCAGGCGCAGGGCGTTTCTGCGACCAACGCATGGGAATGGCCGGATGACGACCAGTTTTCGGAGGCGGACGTGCTGGTCTTTTATTTCTGGAACCACAACTGGAGTGAGGCGCGATTGAATCAAGTCGATGATTTCCTCGCGCGCGGCGGCGGTTTGGTGGTGCTGCATTCCGCCACCATTTCCGACAACGATCCCGAGCGGTTGGCCCAAACCATCGGCCTCGCCTCGCATCCCAAGCGATCAAAATATCTGCACACACCGTTGGATTTGAAATTCACTGAAACGAAAAGCCCGATCACGGAAAGATTTCCCAAGCAAATTAATTTCCTCGACGAGCCGTATTGGCCCCTGATTGGCGATACCAATAAAATCGCCGTGCTCGCGACCGTGAAAATGGAAGGCACCGATTGGCCTGAGGTGTGGACGCTGGAAAAAGGGAAAAGTCGGGTTTTCGGCAGCGTGATCGGCCATTACACCTGGACGCAGGAGGATTCGCTGTATCGCGTCATGGTGTTGCGCGCGCTCGCCTGGGTTGCTGGACAACCGGTCAACCGGCTGGAAAAGCTCGCGGCGTCGAAGAGCGCTGACAATTAATTGGCTCGATTGATCCGCCATGCCGGGCTGCTTGACTGGATTTCACGGCTCGCTTTTTCCGTCGGCCAGGACTGAACCGAGGCTTGCCTCGCGGCTGAACAGAAGCAAAACTTTATTGTCTTGTTTCAAGGTGAAGGATTTGTTGCGCACAATTCATTTTCCGATAAGCCGCGCCGGTTTTGCGGCGGCCTTGTTTCTGGCCTTTTGCAATTTAGGATTTTCTGCCGCTAGTTTCACCGCCAGCCTGGATCGCAATATCATTAGCCTTGGGGAAACCGCTGTGTTGACTTTGTCCATCGCCGAGGGCTCGGGCGACGACGTTCCGTCCTTTCCCGCGATTCGAAATCTGACCGTTACTCACACCGGGCAATCGAGCCAAATTCAATTTGTGAATGGAGCTGTTTCCTCGAGTGTGGCGCACACATTTGAAGTCACACCCTCGGGGATCGGAAGCTTCGTGATCCCCTCGCTCCGCATGACGGTCGGGGGAAAAACGTTGGCGAGCCAATCGTTGACTCTTAACGTAGTGCAAGGCAAAACGCCCGCCGCGACAGAGGAAAAACTGGCGGCCTTTCTCAAGCTGATCGTTCCCAAGGCGGAAATTTACGTCGGCGAGCCAATTCTGGCCGAGGTTCAACTTTATTGCCAGGAAGCCCGAGACCTGACCATGCCGCAGCTGCAGAATGACGGGTTTACTGTCGGCCCAATTCCACAGCCAACGCAGAGTCGGACGCAAGTTAGTGGTGAAAACTACAATCTGGTTGTCTTTAAAATGATGGTCGCGCCAACCAAGGCGGGCGCGTTGACGCTTGGACCTGCGACCTGCGGCCTAAAGATTTTGACGGGTCCGCGAAACATTTTCGGACAATTCACACAAGCCCGCCAAATCACGCTAAAAAGTGAAGCACACCCGATTCGCGTTCTGCCTTTGCCCGCCGAGGGAAAACCGCCCGGTTTCAATGGCGCAATCGGAAATTTTTCCATGGAGTTCAGCGTCGGCCCGACCAACGT
>JBDSIW010000602.1:0-6325 GCA_039917795.1 Verrucomicrobiota bacterium
TGCAACATGCCATTATTGCCGCAGACCGAGGTGAGAACGCCGTTATTTTTGCCTTTGACGAAAACTCAAAACTTTTAGAAAACCGCATCGCAGCGTTGGGAATGCCGATCGAAAAACATCTCAAATCCCAGCGCATTTGCGTGCAACAAGTTGACCCTGCGGAGCTATCCCCTGGGCAATTCAGCCATATTGTTGTTCAAGCCGTTGAAAAAAGAAATGCGCGGGTGGTAATTATCGATAGTTTGAACGGCTACCTCAACGCGATCCCAAACGAAAAATTCCTCCCGCTTCATCTCCACGAGCTCTTGGCGTATTTAAGCCAGAATGGCGTCGTGAGCATCATGACCGTGGCCCAGCACGGTTTGGTGGGCCCGATGCAGGCGCCTGTGGACGTCACCTACCTTGCTGACACTGTGATTCTACTGCGTTTCTTTGAAGCTCATGGGCGCGTGAGAAAAGCGATTTCAGTAATCAAAAAACGAAGCGGTGGCCACGAGGATACGATTCGCGAATTCAAGATGAACAAAAAAGGAATTCAAATCGGCGAACCGCTTGAGGAATTTCAAGGAGTGCTGACTGGCATTCCGGCTTTTCACGGAAAGTCTGCCCAAATGCTGGGAGGTTCATAATGTCTGGTGCAACCGCAAACGAAGAACGCGTTCTGGTGAGGGCTCCTACCGGCGGAGATTCCCTGAATGCCGCGGCCTTGATTGAGCGGGCTGGATTCAAGGCCGAGATTTGCGAGAGCCTTCTCCAAATGTGTGACGCAGCCAAAGGGGGTGTGGGCGCGTTGTTGGTTTCCGAGGAAGCGCTGTTCGGAGCCTCACTGCCGGGTTTCATGGAGATGCTGAAAACGCAGCCGTCGTGGTCTGACGTCCCGATCATTGTGGTCACGAGCGGTGGCGAGACCACGCAAGCCAGCTTGCGCGCCTTCAACGCTTTTGGGCCGAGCGGCAACATTATGCTGGTCGAGCGGCCTTTCCGCGCCATCACGCTGGTAAGCACGCTCCAAGTGGCGTTGCGCGCACGGCGGCGGCAATATCAGGTTCGCGAACTCATGAACAATCTCGAGAATCGGGTGGCAGAACGGACCGCCCGACTCGAGGAAACCGTCTCCGAACTCGAAGCCTTCTCCTACAGTGTCTCCCATGATTTGCGCGCGCCGCTTCGCGCCATGCAGGGCTATTCTCATTTTTTGATGGAGGATTACGGTAATCGGCTGGACGAAACGGGCCGCGATTTTCTCACGCGCATCATTAATTCCGGCAATCGCTTGGATCGTCTGGTGCAGGACATTTTGACCTACAGCCGTTTTACCCGCGGCGAGATCGAAATTCACCCCATCAATCTCGAAAAACTGGTGGAGGAAATCGTCCAGCATTATCCCTCGCTGCAACCGCCACAGGCCGAGATCAAAGTGCAAACTCCGCTGGTCCCCGTGCTGGGCCATGACGGTTCCCTCACCCAATGTGTCTCCAACCTTTTGAGCAACGCGGTAAAATTCATGCCGCCAGACCGGATCCCGCGCATCAAAGTCTGGACGGATAACATCGGACCGGAAGTGCGCGTCTGGTTTCACGACAACGGCATCGGCATTGATCCAGCGCACCAGAATCGTATTTTTAAAATGTTCGAACGCGCGCCGCACCAGGCTACCTACGACGGAACGGGCATCGGCCTGGCAATCGTCCACAAGGCAGTCGAACGGATGGGCGGAAAAGTCGGCGTCGATTCTGTCCCCGGCAAAGGGAGCAAATTCTGGATCCAATTACCCAAGGCCTGAGCATGTCGCATCGGAAAACCATTCTGCTGGTCGAGGACAATGGCGATGATGTTTTCTTTATGAAGCGCGCCATGAAAAGCGCTGAGATTCAAAATCCAATTCAAGTAGTGACCGATGGACAGGAAGCCATCGATTATCTGGAAGGGAATGGAAAGTTTTCGGATCGCCTGGAATTTCCGGTCCCGCACGTGGTTTTACTCGATCTGAAATTGCCCCATCGCGAGGGCCACGAAGTTTTACAATGGGCGCGCCAGCAGCCTTCGCTGAAAACCCTGGTCATCATTATCCTGACGACTTCGCGCGAGCGCAGCGACATTGAGCTGGCCTACCAGTTCGGCGCGAATGCTTATCTGGTGAAACCGCCCGGCGCACCGCAATTGGTGGAAATGGTGAAAGCCTTGAAAGAATTCTGGCTGGTGCAAAACGAATTTGCGCCCGTCGCAAGCGTCGCCAAAAGTTGACCGTGGCGGAGCGGCACAGAAGGGTAAACAAAAGTGCAGATCGGGTGCGAAAGCTGTCGCAGGATCTGGAGTATGAAGGCTACATTTCCCGAAGCAGGTTTTTATAATCCGGCGGTGCTTCTCCATAGCTTTCATTGCGGCGGGTAACCGCTGGCGCGATGATTTCCCTGCGGACATCAATTTCGCTTTTGAAAATTTCACGCCAGAGTCGTTCCGTGTTTTCTCCGTAACGGTTAGGCGATTCCTCATCGAAGTTCGGACGGAAAAGATCCACGGCATTTTGCAACTCGCGCTTCATTTCCTCTGCCGTCGGATGGCCAGTCGCCGCACGTCAGCGGGAATCTGACGCACGTCCAAAAGATACGGGTGAGCGTCGGTTGCCGTCATCGCCTCGACACGCGCTCGAACCCGAATCAGGTCTTTTTCAGCGGGCGCAAGCGTTGGAAATCCACAGCGAGCGGGCAGGGGAGGGGAGGGTGCTCCATAAAGACAACAGCGGAGCGACGCGCGAACATCTCCCAGCGAACCGCCATGCAAACTGCGCCGAAAAGATTCGTAAAAGTTCCGTAGGCCGGCCAAACTGTGGGCCATTCGAAGAAACAAAACAGCGAATGAGGTTTTACTCTAATATCGCAAATGAGGAGAACAACGGACACTCACTGCCGGTTTGGGAATTGTTGTTGGTTTTCGTGCTGTGCGTCATTCCCCTCCTTGCTGGTAAGTTCCTCCCGCTGATCGACCTCCCACAACACCTTGCGATGGCAAAGGCTATCGTGGCGCTTCTGGATGGGGATGCGCACTTCAGCCACTACTACGAACTTGACCTGTGGCCGCAGCCTTACTGGCTCTATTACATCCTTGTTGGGATATTCTCCAAGTTCGTTTCAATAGAAATGGCCAACAAGCTGGTGATGTGTGCTTACTCGGTCGGAATTACGCTTGGTGTTCGGTCTCTCCTCGTGGCATTCGGGCGAGATATGCGATGGTGGGTTTTGGCGGTTCCTTTGGCGTGGTCGACGAGCTTTTTCTACGCCTTCATGGCGTATTTGGTTGGAGTTCCGCTCGTACTATTTGGCATCGCGGCTCTTGAGACCAGCTGCTCCAGTGTTCAGATGCCACGCAAATGGCAGTGGTACGTGGTCATTCTGAGTTGCCTGATCTACCTCGCCCATGCTCAGGCATACCTTTGGTTCTTGTTGTCGGCGGCCGTTTTGTTGTTCATCCACTGGCGAGGATTTCGTTGGTGCGTTCGGGTTCTTTTCCCTCTGACACCATCATTCGTTATTTTTGGAGTCTGGGTTTGGCGAACGTTCGGGGCGGCTCAGCCTGTTCCGACGGGGCAACCGTCGGCGAATTACGGAAGTCTTTGGAATCTTGGAATGCATTGGGAACCGTTTACAAAGCGGATCACAGGCGTCATGGAACAGTTGTATGGCGGATGTACCGATGGATCGAACCGTTGGTTGGGTTGGTTGTGGCTGGGTTTAATTGTAGGTGCAATTGCTCTGGCCGAGAAAGACCCTCGACTGTCGCCAACTAAAGAGGTCAACGCCGGAAGAAAGAAGTATCAAGTTGAAATTTTGTTGGCCGCGTTTCTCCTGGCTTGGCTCGTCCTTCCTTATGATGTGAGTGGCCAGTGGTATTTGGCGCCTCGATATTTGCTGTTTTCCGGGGCCATGGCGATCGTTGCAGCGGCCCATTCTTCGATCTGGCATCGCCGCCTCTTCTTCGCAGGGGTTATTGTTTCTGTCGCATTTTCAATCAATGTGGCGCGAGTGATTAATCAGTTCCAGCCAGCGATGTTCGGTCTCTTTGAAGTGTTGAAGGCAGTTCCTCCAGGTGAACGGATTGCCCATTTTCCATTCGACGAGCGCAACACCATTGGACCCGATGGGCATGCCACAAATGGGATTGTAGGGGTGATTGACCTGCCGACATCGGTTTCCGCACACGGATATATACCTGCTCTTCCTGGGTCGCCGGAAGGTTGGATGTCTCCAACCCATCACGCAGCGGCTTATTATCAGGTATGGCTCGGCGGAGATATTGCCACCAGTTTTGCGGCTGCCCCCACCAACCCAGTGCGGTATCGTCCGGGAATGAAGCCCGGAGGCTTGATCGAATATGAGCCGGAGAACGTCGATATGGATGTCGCAGTCAAAGATTTCGGATGGTTTTTGGTGCGAGGCACCTTGCGGGGCAAAGCAACTCGGTTAGGGGAATACGCCGAACTAGTGGCGGCCAGTGGAAGTTGGGAATTGTGGCGGCGGCGATGACAATGATCGGGAGGGATGAAGCGAGCGGAGGCTGTCGGATGAGAAGCTCTTCCTGAAAGCGGTCGCAGAGTGACGACCCATGGTCGGTGGTTATACCGGCTAGGTAGGTGCGTTTTCAATTTTTCAACGTGATAGGAAAACTGCGCCGGCGGTCTTCCGTAGCGTTCCCGTGATGGTAGAATCGCCGTTCTTCAGCAGGGCGACGGTGGACAGGATGGAGCAAGCGCGGGACGGTCGCGTTGAGCTGGCGAATGGCGGGTTGCCGAGGTCCGGTGAGCGGGAGCGGTTTGATGCCTACGAGGCAATAACGAGTCGCATCATCGAGCGGATTGAAAGCGGTGTTGTTCCCTGGCAATCGCCCTTGATTGCCCGCGTGGGATTCCAGAGGAATTTCTCAACCGGGAAGCTCTACTGGTCGCGCCCACGGCGGGAGCGCGTTCGGTCGCAATGTCGCGAGTGCGGGAAGTGAGGCGTAAGGCGGAGGCCCCGGCTTTTGCGGGTCCGCAGCCGGAGCGAAACGGCGCAGGAAGCGGGTTTTCGACGGAACGCCGATCATGCGCGAGGGCCTCCCCTGCCTGGCGTCTGGTTTCCCCTGGAGCGTTTCTGGCTGGTCCGCTTTGGCGGCCGAAAACGCGACGAAAGCCTAAAAAGTGCCCGTTTGACCGGTTTTCGGTGGAAATCGACGATCTAAAATGCCCCAGGAGCCATGTTTCGGGTGCGGTGAAGTTCCCAAGATAGCCTTCAAACGCTTTGATGTCTTTGGGAGCGAGTCGATCCAGTTTGCCGATTAAAATGTCCAATGGATGAGGAATTGTCAGAGTGACGTTTTTAAGTTCAAAATTTTTCCCGCGGGATTTCCATCTTGGACTGGTACGAAAACTTAGTTCGTAACCTGCTTCCAAATAGAATGCCCCGCCGTCTTCCTTGCCGAGTTTGTGAGTGCGAATGAGAGACGCGAGATCGTCTTCGTTTCCAGAAAATAAATCGATGTCGCCGCTCAACAAAGTGCGGTCAAGCGTCAGTTGCAGGGGAGCGGAGCCGTAGAGAATGATGTGGAAATGCCTGTCAGCGGGAAGCAAAGATAGAAACTTTTGCAGGAACTTTCCGGCAACGGTATTCCAATCAATTTCCGCGCGCCACCAGTTTTCGGTCGATGTCATGTTTGCGGGAGCCGCCGAGACAATAAAGAGCCTGTTGGATGAGACGGTTTTCAACTTCTGGATCGTTGCCCAATTCGTGAGCCAAAGCTTGATCACGCGGACGCAGCGGGCCTGTCGCTTTACGGTAAAGCAAGCGGGCGGCGATGCGCGATTTGCGCCAACCACGGTCGTTTTTTTGTGCGGGCTGAACCACGCGTGGAATATAAGCAAAGGCAGGGAACGGGGTCAAACGCGGTTAATCTTCATTGACAACGGAGGATAGAGAACGGGCGAAGCGCGGTTAAGGATTCGGGAAATTCATCAATCTGTTCGTTCTGAAAAATAAACTTCGTTTGGAATGCCGTTCTGTTTCTGAAACCAGTAATTAATCCGGTACAACGGATAATAAGTGACGTAAAACACTTGTTCCAAAGGTTCAGAATCAGAAAAATAGAAATAGCGGAGGTTTGCGCTGGGTTTAACCAAACCAATTTCCCAACGATAAAAATAAGAAAGGAAATAAAATGAGAAAAAGCAACCCAGCATGATGACATGAATGGTTCTTTTCATGACATCGCAGGCTTCGACCGTTGGCTATTTTTCATCTCCGTCGACCGTCGGAGTATTGGGAACGTGGGAAAGAATTTCATCTGCGCGCGACCAGTT
>JBDSIW010000603.1:0-5462 GCA_039917795.1 Verrucomicrobiota bacterium
AGAAATTTCTATTCAGCCCGAGCGGCGGTGAATTAACCAAGCGCTGCGAAGTGCAGGATTTTGACCTCACCGCCCACGCCAATCGCGGCGAACTGCTCGACTTCGTCGGCCAGGTCTCGCCACACACGGTCTTGTTGGGTCACGGCGAAGGGGACGCACGCCAATGGTTCGAGCAACAAATCAAAGTGCGCTGGCCAAAAATCAAAGTCATCCAACCGCAGCCGGGTTTAAGTGTGGAGGTGTGAACAAGCTGCGGGACATAAAAAACAATCAATGGCGAAACCCTTTGAGCTTAGTCGCCATACTTCGCGCCGCGTAAAACCTATAATCCATTGCTGTAGGTGCATCGAACGAGATGAACAAAACTTCCAACGTCACCTACGAATATCAGCTTTTGCCCTCCGCCTTTGTTCTGGACAAAGATTTTATATGATTTTGGTAATTTCCATTCTGCACCCGCTCGTGTGGCAAAACGCGCTCTCCAGTACGGTTCACCTCGGCCATCTTCCATCTCTTTATAATTCTCGCTTCGAATCAGATTTTCTAAGTCCCGCGCGCGGAATTTGGCACGTTATAATCATAAGAGACCCATCCACTCCCAAAGAGCCATTGTGTGTAGCAGATTTTATGGAAACCGATGGAGGCAAATTAAATTCCGCTTTCACCAAATAACTTGGCCCAGAAAAGTGGTAACCGCTAAATAGTAACCAGAGGGATAGCACTACAAACGGAGAAACAGCCACAGAGGTTTTACCAGCACGGCTCCAATTCAATTTTTTCAGCACTTTGACCAGAAAAACACTTAAAAGAAAGCATGCTGCGGCGCTTACGATTGCACTCACCCCTCCAAATACCAGTGCTAGAATCCATCTTCCAACGGTTGGCCCAGTCCAATAAAGATTTAAAAACCAACTCCCTAAGAAAAGAAAAAACAAAAGGAGTCGCCACCGAAAATTTACTAAGTTCCGGAAATCAGCAAAAAGCATAAGCATTTCGGCGTGAACACATGAGATGGTTGCACGAATCAACTTTCATCGGCCAAATCGTCGCCACCAAACCTTTGTAGCGGCCAATTCCACTTGAGAAGCGCGTTCGCCTGCGACGGTCAGAATGACTTCCATCTGTTGGCCCGTTTGAACGGCAATTCAGAAAGCGTCAATTTTCCTAAAAGAAATTTTGCGCCAGACCCAGCAGCTTCCATAGGCAAAAAACGATCAGCGAACAATTGGAAAGCGAGAAGGTTTCGCCGCGCAGAAGTTTTAGATAAGTTCAGTCAGGCAAATCTCGACAATAGACCCCAAGCTCTCTTTCCCTTCACCCATTCTTCCCGCAACACTGTTTGTATTTCTTGCCGCTGCCACAGGGACAGGGATCGTTGCGCCCTACTTTGGGGCCTGAACGAACCGGTTTGGCGCGGGAGACGGCTTCATTGGCTTCGCTCACCATGTCGCTTGCACCGCTCGGCGCTGAGCTTGAAGCGGCGGGAGAATCCGCTGCGGGCGATTGATCGGCAAAGGCGCTGCTTGAATTGTGGATCGTCCGTTTTGGAATGTTCTGAATGAAATTCTCGAAAGCCATCAGGCTCGATGCGCTCCGGAAGATATTGTGGCAAACCTCCGTTTTGATGTTCACCATCAATTCCTCGAAAATCTTGAACGCCTCCGCCTTGTATTCAACCAGCGGATCTTTCTGACCATACGCGCGCAAGCCAATGGCGTTGCGCAAGCTGTCCATCGAATAAAGATGTTCCTGCCAAAGTTTATCGATCGCGCTCAGAATCGTGTAGCGCTCAATCCCCCGCACGGCGTCGGGATTCGTTTCGAAGCTGATTTTTAGTTCGTAAGCCTCGCGCACTTTGCTGATGAGAAAGCGGCAGACTTCAAATTGGGCTGCGCTGAGTCCATCAAACACCGAGTCGGGCACCGGTTTTTCCTGGCCGGAATTTGCCGCCTTGACGATTTCCTCCTCGGGCAAACTAATCGGAAAGTTCAAATTCACCCAGTCAGCCAGGCCACGGGTGTTCCATTCAGCAACGTCGGCGCCGACCGTGAATTCCTCGACTTTCGAAATCACCACTTCCTCCATGATGTCGAGAAGACGGTCGCGCACATCCTCGGCACGGATGATTTCATTGCGGAAGCCGTAGATGACCTCGCGCTGTTTGTTCATCACGTCGTCGTATTCGAGCGTGCGTTTGCGCTGTTGGAAATTGTGCGCCTCGACGCGTTTCTGCGCCGTCTCGATGGATTTGTTGAGCATGAAATGTTCAAGCTCCTGGCCTTCTTCAAAACCCATTTTCTCCATCATCTTGCCAATGCGGTCGGAACCGAAGAGGCGCATCAAATCGTCTTCGAGCGAAATGAAAAAGTGCGACGAACCAGGATCGCCCTGGCGCGCGCAACGTCCACGCAACTGGCGGTCAATGCGGCGGGACTCATGGCGCTCGGTGCCGATGACATGAAGTCCGCCGATGTCCGCGACGCCCGCGCCCAGTTTAATATCCGTGCCGCGACCGGCCATGTTCGTAGCGATGGTGACTCCGCCGCGTTGTCCAGCGCGCGCGACAATTTCGGCTTCCTGTTGATGATATTTAGCGTTGAGAACAGAGTGGATGATTCCCGCCTTCTTCAACATGCGCGAAACCTGTTCGCTGGTTTCAACAGAAACCGTTCCGACGAGAATCGGTCGCCCGAGATTGTGAATCGTCGTGATTTCCTTGAGCACCGCGCCAAATTTTTCACGCTTGGTTTTGTAAACCGAATCGTTCGCATCTTTACGCGCGATGACGCGGTTAGTCGGAATGACGAGGACGCCGAGTTTGTAGATGTCGAAAAATTCTGACGCTTCGGTTTCCGCCGTGCCGGTCATACCCGCCAGTTTTTGATAGAGTCGAAAATAATTTTGAATCGTGATTGTGGCGAGCGTTTGCGTTTCCTTTTCAATCTCTACCCCTTCTTTCGCTTCGACCGCTTGATGTAATCCATCGCTCCAGCGGCGACCTGTCATCAAGCGCCCCGTATTTTCATCGACGATGATGACTTTGTTTTCCTGCACGACGTATTGCACGTCTTTCAAATAAAGGCAGTAGGCTTTGAGCAGTTGCGAAATGGTATGAATCTGCTGTGCCTTTTGCTCAAATTCCTGCTGGACCGTCGCCTTGGTTTCGAGACGCTTTTTGGGGTCGCTCTCCGCGGCGTCGATCTCCTGATACTTCACGGTCAAATCCGGGAGGACGAACGCATCCGGATCCTGTGGGCGCATAAAGGCACGCCCTTTTTCCGTCAGGTCGGCCTCATGGCTTTTTTCGTCAATCGCGAAAAACAGTTCCTCTTTTTCGGCGTAGAGGTCGGTTTTTTTCTGGTCGGCGTGCAATTGCAGTTCTGCCGAGTTCATGAGTCGGAGATTTTCAGGTTCCTCCAAAACCTTCATCAATTCGGCGGAGCGCGGGTTCCCGATTTTCACGCGATAAAGCAGCAAACCAATTTCTTTCTCAAGCGCGGCGGGATTCTTCGGTTGCGTGCCATCTTCCGGTCGCAGTTTTTTGATCAGGTCTTCAGCTTCAGAAAGGAATCGATTACAGAGTTTTTCCTGCGTGTGAACGATGGATTCAATCGGAGGCTTGAACTGATCGTAAATTGCGTTGTCGGAACTGACGACCGCCGGACCGCTGATGATGAGGGGCGTCCGCGCTTCATCAATCAGGATGGAGTCCACTTCGTCAACGATGGCAAAATAATGTCCGCGTTGGACCTGGTCCTCTTTGCGCGTGGCCATGCCGTTGTCGCGCAGGTAATCGAATCCAAATTCGGCGTTTGTTCCGTAAGTTATGTCGCACGCGTACTGCTCGCGGCGGAGCATGGGCGATTGGTCGTGGAGAATGCAGCCGACCGTCAGCCCGAGAAATTTATAAACCGCGCCCATCCATTCGCCGTCGCGCGCCGCTAGATAATCATTCACGGTGACGACATGCACGCCTCGTCCCGTGAGCGCGTTCAGATAAACCGGCAGCGTCGCCACGAGGGTTTTGCCTTCGCCCGTCGCCATTTCCGCGATGCGTCCGCTGTGCAATCCATAGCCGCCGATCAATTGCACATCGAACGGAACCATTTCCCACTTCAACGGATGGCCGCGCACGATGACATCTTGTCCGCAAAGTCGGCGGCAGGCGTTTTTCACCACCGCAAAAGCTTCGGGCAAAATCTCGAGCAGCCGTTGTTTGAGTTGTTCGTTGTCCTCGATTTTAGAGAGCTCATCCATCCAGGCGGCAGTCTTCTGACGCAAATCGTCCGCCGAACCGTTTTGCAATCCAGTTTCGATCTCGTTGATTTGTGCCACCATGGGACGAAGTTTTTTGACCTCGCGCTGATTTTTGGAGCCGAGGACTTTTTTAAATATATAACCAATCATACGGATTTCGCGATCAAAGGTGGGAAAATCTAATGGAAGAACTCCAGATCATCAAAGATTAAGTGGTGCCGTTGATTATGCTTCCAATTGGCTTGGAAAAGCGGGGCAAAGCACAGAATGTTCGAGTTCGCCGGTGGTGTTGAAAAATCGCAACGCGCCGATCTCGTCACAAACCCAATACTCCTGCGCGCCAGCCTTTAGGTAGAGTTCCTTCTTGAATTCCATTTCGGCCCGTGCGTTCGATGGGGACAAGACTTCCACGCAAATCTCGGGAGCAACCGAGCAACTGAATTCATCCTTGATGATGGCAAAGGTCTGCTTTGAAACCCAGGCTACGTCCGCGACTTTGGTGGAATCTTCCGTTTCAATGGCGCATTCAGTGATCGCTTCGCCCTTTGGAAGATGAAGTTTAAGGAGATGAGCAATTTGACTGGCGTAGAAGCCATGAAGATTTCGTGTGGGACTCATGATAATTTTGCCCGCCCGGTTGAGCTCAATCTTGTACGGCAAATCCCGCAGGTTCTTGTCGTTGCATAAATCCACCCAGGTCATAGGTCCGAAAGTACGTGAGGCAGGGGTCTAATTCAAGTTATCAAACCGTCGCGGGCACGGGGTTTTTCCCCGGTGGAGGCGATTTCGGCAATTCACTGTGCCCGCGAAAACTTGCCCAGAATCGCGGTGGTGAAACCGCGAGGAGGATAATCAATATTTGGCTGACGATGAACGCTCCGAGCCAGAACGCCGCTTTGTCCATAAACCCGTAGGAATGCAAACCGATCCCAAGCATATTCACCCCGAACCACGAAAGGCTGGTGATGATATTTCCGAAAACTGCCATCGCCATCAAACCGCGTTCTTTTACCAGGCCGCCCCAACGCGCGTGCAAAACAATGGCGCACCAGATCACGATGAGAAGCGCGCCGTTTTCCTTCGGATCCCAACCCCAAAACCGGCCCCAGGATTGATCCGCCCAGATTCCGCCGAGAATTGTTCCAACGAAACTGAACAGTGTCGCGAAGCAAACAATTCCATAGACCATGCGCGTTAAAGATTTG
>JBDSIW010000604.1:0-4070 GCA_039917795.1 Verrucomicrobiota bacterium
CTCTCGGGACCCGACTCGATCATTGGCGGACTTTCGCAATTCACCGGGATGATTGATTTGACTACCGATAAACGGTCGATCGTGGTCGCCGGTTACAATACGAATATCGGGGCCATGAACCTTGAAGTCGCCGGTTCTCCCCGGGCGGTCGGGACCGTCAGCAGTTCTGGAGATTTCCAGCTTGGTGTGCGGACGACGACAGGCGGCAGCACTTTTCGGGGAGCAGTCTCGGACGGCCTTGGCAATTTCTGGTCCGGCGGACAAGCGGGCGGCATCCAATATCTTGGAAGCAATTCTGCGCCAATTCAGATCTCGACGTTGGGGACTGGAACGGGTATCGGCGCGATCCGCAATATGATCATGGTGAACGGCTCTCCTTATTTCAGCACGAGTCAATTTCCGTCCACCGGCAATCACGGAGTGGCCGCATTTAACGGTGCACCCCTGACTCCGGTCGAACCCCAGTTGGTGATTGTGACGACTTCGATCCCCGGCGCTTCCGGAACACCGAACGCAAAGGGATTTTGCGTGAATAGCAACCTCACGATTGCCTATGTAGTTGATATCAGGACGGCAGCCACAGGGGGCGGAATCTATCGTTTTAATGGAACTGGCTCCGGAACCGCGAACAGCTGGACTTACGCTTACACAATCCCTCTTGACCTTTATCCGAACGGGACCTTCCAAGAAGTTGTCGCTAATTTCAGCGGGGTAAACCCAATCATCTATGCGACGGCTGGGCCGGGTTCGGGAAACAGCCAGGGAGGGAACGCCGGCAATGATCTGATCTCAACGGTTGATACTGGAGCTGGCTCTCTTTTCGAGAGCTTAATGACTGCGCCGGCGGGAACCACCTTTCGAGGTTTGACTTTTGCGCCCACGGCTCCAGTGGGGGCGCCCGTCTTGTCCATCGCAAAATCCGGCTCCGACGTCGTGATCTCCTGGAGCGGCGGCGGAACATTGCGGTCTTCGGCGACGGTGACAGGACCCTACAACCCCGTGGCCGGCGCACCGACCAGTCCGTACGCGACCTCTCCAACCAATTCTGCTTTCTATCGCGTCAGCATTCCGTGACACGCTGGAACAAAAACGTGATTGAGGATGTGTAAAAACGAAAAATTAATTCGCCATCGCGATAACGAGGATTCACGCTAATCGAGCTTTTGGTGGTCATAGCCATTATCGCGATCCTTGCCGGGTTGCTGCTCCCTGCACTGGCCAAGGCAAAGGAAAAGAGTCAGCGGGCCAAGTGTCTCAGTAATCTTCGGCAGATCGGTGTCGCGTGCACCATTTACGCCATGGATAACCAGGATATTCTCCTCGGGGCCTTGTCTGGCACGACCCAGATTTGCCTCGACCCGCTGGATACGAATCTCTGGGCGAGCGTGGGATTGGTCGTCCGGTCCAACGCTTCCTCGATCTGGGGTTGTCCTAATCGTCCCAGGGAATTGCCTTCGTTTGAGAGCCAGTTCGGTCCAAATGGACAATGGGTTATCGGCTACCAGTATTTCGGAGGTATCACCAATTGGCTGGCCGGCAATGGCGTCACGTATCTGGGCCGCAGCCCGCGCAAGACCGGACTCTCGAAGCCAACGTGGACGCTGGCTGCGGATACCACGATGAAAATCGATGGCGTTTGGGGCGGCGGCAACAATGATCCCTCGCGGCCCTTTACCTACAAAAATATGCCCTCACACAGCCCGAACCGTGTTCCGAACGGTGGCAACCAGGTTCAGATGGACGGTTCGGCGAGCTGGGTGAATTTCAAAAAAATGTGGTCGCTGCATAGTTTCAATCAGAGCGCTCGCCTGAGTTACATGTACCAGGATCCGTCCGACTTTGAGCCCGCACTGAAAACGGCGTTGCCCGCCTTGATGGCGAAGCCCTAAGAAAGTTCTGCTGGGTCTGGGTTGGTGCAAAGAATCTGCTGTTGTCCAAAAGGTGCTGAGATTTTCAAAAATGAATCTTGTTCATTGCAGAATCACAGAAATGTTTGGTATAAAAATCTCATGACCCCAACTGGCTCCCCGGCATTCGCCCTGCCCTTACTGTCTAACGCTCTCGAACCGAAAATGATTGGGAGAAAAATGACACCAAGAAGACAAGGCGCTGACAACGGTTTCACCCTGATTGAGTTGCTCGTGGTCATCGCCATCATCGCTATTTTGGCTGGATTACTTTTGCCTGCGTTGGCGAAAGCGAAGGCCAAAGCGAAGCAGACGGAATGTTTTAACAATATGCGGCAAATCGGCCTGGCCCTCGTCATGTACGAAATGGATAGCAAGGCGCTCCCGCCGAACGCGTCGCAGGTTTATGATTTCATGAATCCCGCCGCCCCGGGATGGCAGAACAACGCGCTTTACGCCATCTCCCAATATCTCCAGGGAAACCAAAAGAACAGCTCTCGTGTTTATATGTGTTCCACGTCGCTTCCGGGCACCGGCGCTCTGGCCGGGAATAATCCAACCGCCTTGAGCGGGACGAGTTTCATGCCGAACGCAGTGGTGATGGAAAAGAAAATGTCCAGCATTCGAAACCCCAGCCAGTTGATTTTCAGCCAGGAGAGCTCCGTTCAAATTTCCTTTTGCGCGTTGCGCCCCGCCACCGGTCCTCAGTTCGGCACCTCTCCCGGCACTTTCACTTATTGGCACGACAATCTTTCCGTCGCGAAGGAACTTTATTCCACCAACCACTTCAAAGGTGGCGACCTGCTTTTCTGCGATGGCCACGCGGAATTCCGCAAGGCGGCAAAATTATTGAGCAAGGATTTCGGGCTCAATCCGTCCAACCACACGCAAACCGCCCAAAGCAATCTCCCCTACACCGCCGCGTTTTGATAATCCCAGCAAAGCGCCACCGGGTTGACTCTGCGACCACGCGAAAATTATGAATAACCTGAATCCAGCCGTAAAAAAATTTCTATCCAACCAGCCCTTGAAAATGTCGATCGGCGGCGAATGGGTTGAGGCGCGGAGCGGCGCGACCTTTGAAACGCGCGACCCGGGCCGAGGCGAAGTCATCGCCACCATTGCCGCGGGCGATGTCGCGGATGTAGATGCCGCCGTCGCCGCGGCGCAAAAGGCATTTGAGAAGTGCGGGTGGTCCACGATGCCGGCCAATGATCGGGCGGTCATTCTTCATCGCCTCGCGGACTTGATTGATAAAAACGCGGAAATCCTTTCCCAAATTGAATCGCTTGATGTGGGCAAACCGCGTGGACAAGCCGCCGCGTTTGACGTGCCGCATGCCGCGCAAACATTTCGCTATTACGCTGACCTCGCGGTGCAAACCCGGCGGCGCGAACCCATTGCCGTTTCTGGTTTCGATGCCCGGACCGTTCGAGTTCCCTACGGCGTTTGCGGGTTTATTTTCCCGTGGAATTTTCCATTCCTGCTGGTCGGTTGGGGGATCGCTCCCGCACTCGCCGCGGGAAACACCGTCGTGATCAAGCCCGCCGAAGACACACCGCTCTCCACACTTTACTTCGCGAAGCTGGCCGAAGAAGCGGGAATTCCGCCCGGCGTGATCAATGTTGTCACCGGCTATGGCCACACCGCTGGCGCGGCGTTGGCGAAACATCCCGGCCTCAAACGCATGTCCTTCACCGGTTCGCCGGAAGTCGGACGGCTGATCGCCGAGGCCTGTGGAAAAAATCTGGTGCCAGTGAAATTAGAACTCGGGGGCAAAGGCGCGGCGGTGATATTCGACGACGTGAACGTCGATGCCGTCGCCGAAGCGCTCGCCGGTGCCGTGACGTTGAATGCGGGCCAGGTTTGCTGCACCGCCACGCGCTGGCTGGTCCATGAAAATATTCACGACGCGTTTGTGAAGAAAGCAGCCTCCACGCTGGCCGGATTGAAAATTGGTTACGGGGCGGATGCGGATACCGCTCTCGGCCCGGTGGTCAGTGAGAAACAGCGCGGGCGCGTTCTGGGATATCTCGACAAAGGGGTGAAAGGCGGCGCGAAACTTTTACTGGAGGGCGGGCGCGCCGAGGTTAAGGGCCACGAGCAAGGTTACTACGTGAAGCCCGCTTTGCTCACCGGTGATTCGAGCAACGTCTGCGCGCG
>JBDSIW010000605.1:0-3399 GCA_039917795.1 Verrucomicrobiota bacterium
TTTTCCGCCAAATCATTGGGGACGTAATAATACTGGTTGGACGCCTCGAAGCCGATGCGCGAATCGCGCTGCTGGAGGGCATGCAATTTTTTCGCCATGGCCATTTCGTTCTGGAGAGTTATTTCGAGGAGCTGCGAACCCGGGCGGGATTGCTTCGCGTCCCTTTCCGCCGCCACGGAGCGCCTGGCCTGGATAAATCGGGACTGATTCGCCGCGCTGCGAAAATGGATTGCCGCCGCTTCCGCCACATTTAACTCCTCTAAATAATTTTGCCGCTGGGCGCGCGACAAGTTTTGCATTTCTGACGCCGCCGATTTCAGGCCAGCGATCGCGCGGTCGAAACCGCTGGCGATTTTTTCAAATTGGCCAGCGAAAATTTCTACCGGGTAAGCCGCGCGCCAGCCATCCAGATCGTCATAGGGAAATCCCACCATCGTCGCCGCGTAACCTGTCGGCGTTTCCCAAAGCAAGTTTGATGGGCCGGTTTGCATGGGAGCCGAGTAGAGGCCACCGCCGTAGGGATATTCACTGAAAGCCACGCTGAATTCATGCCAGGCCTTGACCACTGCGGATGCGAGCTCGGGGCCGAAGCGGCGACGCGCGACATTCTCCATCGCGGTTTGCGGAGTGATCGATGCGCTTTGGCTGATCTCGGCGACGACTTCGAGATTGGGCGAAGGATAACCCCCGAGCGTCCAGCCGAGCATCAGGCCATCGACGCGCGCATCACGGAGGTCGGCGGCGTGGCGCGCAACATTTTCCACCGCGGGAATATAAGGTGTCGCGGAAAGTTCCCACGTGTTGCCCGCCTGGATTTTCGCAATGGTTTTCAATCTGCGTTTTCGCGCAAGCGCCCAATGTTTCTTCGCGCGGGGGCCGGGCCCAATCGCGGAAATGGAATACTCGCCTACCACACCCTTGATGCCGCCGCGCTCGATGGGGATGCTCCATTCGCTCACGCTCATCAACGCGACGTCCTCGGGCAACTGTTTGATAATTTCCTCCGCCCAGGAATCGGCCCATCCCCAATCCCACGCGATCAGTTGGGTGGCGCTGCCGGATTGGCGAATGCCTTCGCGCAAAACCTCGTGCAATTCAGCGATCACGTCGCCGGGCGCGCGCTTTTGGCAGCGCGGGCACGCGGCGCCTCCATTGTGCGACCAGCAGTTCGTCAGGTTCTCCGAGGCGCTGATGGTAAATAATCCGGCGAGATCGGGAACGGCGCGGCAGATCGACGCAACCGCGCTGGTCAAATAGTTCTGCACCTCGGGCTCGCTGGTGCAAAGCGTGGCGTGGTCGCCTTCCGTCACTCCTTTTAAATGGGGGCGCGCTTTGAAGAAGGGCAGGGGCATGGCACGCGGCTCGTTTAAATAAAGATAAATGCCGATGCCGTGTTTGCGCGCACGCGAGACGAGAGTGCGCAGATTTTTCAGGCGCTCCTGGTATCGTGCGCTCAAATTCGCATCCCACGGAAACGGCGAAAGCTTATAGAGCACGGCCTGAAGCCAGACGCCGTTGACGCCGGTCTCCGCGAGGCGCGAGAGCAAGCCGTCGGGATATGGGTCGGCCTCTTTCTCGAGCAACGGGTCGCCGTAAAGCGCAAAGTAGGAATAGCAAAACCGCGGGGACGGAGGCGGGCCGGTTGCGGGAGTCGTGGAATGTCGCGCGGTTCGCTCGGAAAGTTTAGCGACGAAAGTGAAAAGCGGCTCCTCCAGTTCGCCGACGCCCTCGGGAAATTCTTCGCGGACGATCCGGGCGATTTCTTTTTCACGTGCGAGAGCAGCGTCGTTCGCTGGAACGAAAAGCAATGGTTCGCATTGCGGTTTGAGATTGCCGAGTTTGACGTAGAGAAAATCGTCTTCGCGCAGAGTGAAGGCCATTTGCTCAGCCGTCCAGTTTAGCAGGGCCAATAATTGTGGATAGGGCAACAAATGCCAGTTGCGTTTGATGACTGTGAGAGCGGAGCGGCGACGTTGATCTGCCGTGATGCGGGGAGGACCGCTGAGTCCCATGGCGTGGCCGATGCGAAGGATTTCGGCGGGCTGCGCGCCCACGACCTTCGCCATGCGATCCGCGGTGACCAACTGCCAGTTACGCCAGACGAAGGCATGGAGGCGGCTCGTAAAATGGGGAAACGCCAGAGCTGGCGGCGAACTTCCTTTCGGCAAGTCATCGAGCGTGGTCTGCGTACTGCCCGCTTCAGCAGACCGCTTGCTCGCCGGGAAAACAGCGCAACCTGCCGCGGCCAATCCTGCCGCAGAAACGGCAGAGGCTTTTAAAAAAGCGCGACGGCTTGGATGGCAAATGGGAGCATTCATGAATTTTGAAAATTGGAAGGGCTGATTCTTTGTTTCACCTACTTTTTGAGCTGTCATCAGAGGTGGCAAATGCGGCTGCGATATTTTTCCAGAAGGCGGTCGTTGTGCGCGTCGCCATTGCTGTTGCTGCTGATGTAAATTTCCGGGGTGACGCCGCGGGCGAGCGCGTTCTCGATTCCTTGAATGATGATCAGATTCACGATCGCCG
Organism: Verrucomicrobiota bacterium; assembly: GCA_039917795.1. Classification (GTDB taxonomy): domain Bacteria; phylum Verrucomicrobiota; class Verrucomicrobiia; order Limisphaerales; family CANJXF01; genus CANJXF01. The sequence goes on from JBDSIW010000605.1 coordinate 2,527, forward strand.
CGCCGGTGATGGTGGAAGTGGGACCCACGCGGGTGGGAAGGCCGGGGAGTTCGATACAGGCGTCACCGGAAAATCCGCAATTGTCGATCGCCAGGTCGCCGGCGTCCGCGAGATTTTTCCCCGAAGAATGGCGCGAGGGCCAAGCGCGCGCGTGGGCGAAATTGGTGATGGTAACGACTTTCAGCCCGCGCGCCCGGGCGGCCATAGCCAGTTCGATCGGTACCGCGTTACGGCCCGAATTCGACGCCACCAGGATGACATCGCCAGCCGTGGCGAAATATTTTTCCAGCAATGGAGCCGCGTAGCCTTCGACGCGTTCCAAGTCAGTCGCTTGGATGGCGTTTTCGTGCAACATCAGTTTCGAGTCAAGCATTGGTACAGCGTGAGCGAGTCCCCCCGCGCGGTAAAAAATCTCCTCGGCCAGCAAGTGCGAATGGCCAGTGCCAAACGCGTAGAGTCCGTGATCGTGGGCAAGGGCTTCCCCCAACCAATCTGCGGCTTGTTCGATGGCTGCGCGTTGCGTGGTGAAGACGGCTTCCAGTTGTTGGCGGACGACAGCGGTGTATTGATCAAAGACGTTCATGAAGGATGTTTGATTTTTTGGCGACGAACTCTCGATACGTGAATTGCAGCGTTTCCAAAAGTGAAGGAGTGACCGGGACGCCGCCGTCCGCGAGCGCCATGGCCACGGCACCGAGTGGGGCCGACATTTGCGGTGCGATGAGCTTCACGGGGCGAACCGTGCTGATGGCGGTGACGAGGCTGTCGCGCACGAAAGAATTATTTTCGAGCACGCCACCTGCAAGATAGAGCGGCACGGGATTGAGTTTAAGCTCACCCCGGCACACGCCCGCCAGGGACTGCGCCGCCAGC
>JBDSIW010000606.1:0-3532 GCA_039917795.1 Verrucomicrobiota bacterium
CATAGGCAGGCACTACTGGCGAGGCCACGGAGTCGAGCAGGACAAGAAGGAGGCGATGCGATATTTTCACCGGGCCGCGAGCAGCAAGATCAGAGAGGCACAGAGAGTTCTGAGGTTCTTGGCATGAGCCGTCGGCCTAACCATGCGATGGTCAAGACAAAGTTGTGCCTTAGCGAAAGCCAAAAAAATTTGACCTCGCAGGACACCGTCGAACGTCGTGCGGCTTTGTTTCCAGTCCAGGAGGTCGGCAGAGCCGGGGGGTTTCCCCGTCCCCAACAACTAGCCTTTCTTTTGGCCAGGCTTTTTCTTTGGGCCATGCCAAAGAAAAAGCGGGTCATGGCGGACGGCCGCCCCGACCAAAGGTTCTGACCAACCGGACACCAACTGCCACCCGCACCGAAGCGGCGGATTCAACTGACCGTGCCAGGAGTCGAAACGTCTCAAGCAGATATTTGGAACTCAAGGGACCACTGCATTGATCACCGAGGTTCAGGGTCATCTGGGAGATGCGGAAAAGCCGGATCAGTCAGAAGCCCTCGCCCCACTCCACTTACACCGCACCGAATCTTCGATGGCGTCGCGCATATTCTTCCAGCGCCTCATTAAATTGCGCCTTCCGGAAATCGGGCCAGAGCGTCTGCGTGACCACCAGTTCAGCGTAGGAAATCTGCCACAACAGGAAATTGCTCACCCGCATTTCGCCGCTGGTGCGAATCAACAAATCCGGGTCGGGCCAATGCCGGGTATAGAGATGTTGCGCGATAACCTGCTCGTTGATCTCAGCCGGCTCAATCGTGCCGCGCTTGATCTTCGAGGCGATTTCGCGAACGGCTTCCACGATTTCGGTGCGCCCTCCGTAACTCAATGCGAGGATCAGCGTCAGCCCATTATTCTTGGCGAGCGCAGCTTTCGTTTTTTCAAGTTGCTTCTGCACGAATTCCGGCAGGCGATAGATTTGGCCAATGACCTCGAGCCGGACGTTGTTGCGATTGAGTTCGCCAATTTCGTTCTTGAGAAAGCGCGCCAGATATTTCATCAGCGTGTCCACTTCGTCTTTCGGGCGATTCCAATTCTCAACCGAGAAAGCGTAGAGCGTCAGGTATTTGACTCCCGCCTCGCCCGCCGCCTTGACCACAGCGCGCACCGATTCCACTCCGTTGCGGTGACCTTCAACCCGCGGAAGATGACGCTGTTTCGCCCAGCGGCCGTTGCCGTCCATGATAATCGCCACATGCGCGGGAGGGCTCACTTGGTTCCTCGCCGCGGCAGGGGGTTGTGTTTGGCTCATGAACGAATTGAATCCGCGGCCATTCCAGGGTTCCTAAACAAAAATCGTTTGCGCGCGCGCCGGGCCCACGGACGCGATGGTTAATTTTGCCCCGGTCAATTCCGCGATCGCTTTCAGATAAGACCTGGCTTTGGACGGCAGTTCTTTCCAGGTTTTGCATTTGTGCGTCGGCGTTTTCCATCCCGGGAATTCGACATAAATCGGCTCGCACCTGGAAAGCGTCTCAATGTCGTTGGGAATGTAATCCAGGCGCTTCGAATCAACGCGATAACCGATGCACGCCTTAATCGTGTCGAGCGAGTCGAGCCCGTCCAGGTTGGTGACCGCTAATTCGTCGATCCCATTCACCATGGTCGCATGGCGCGTCGCCACCGAATCAAACCAGCCGCAGCGGCGAGCGCGTCCGGTCGTCGCACCAAATTCGCGCCCCATGTTGTGCAGCATGTCGGCAATTTCTGCATTCTCAGTGGGCAACGGACCCTCGCCCACGCGTGTCGTGTAAGCCTTCATCACACCGACTACGCGGTCCATGCGATTGGGAGCAACGCCGGAACCGGTGCAAGCGCCGCCCGAGGTCGTGTTCGAGGAAGTGACGAAGGGATACGTCCCATGATCGATGTCGAGAAACGTTCCCTGCGCTCCTTCAAATAAAATATCCGCCTTGCGCCGTGTCGCCTTGTGCAAAAACACCACCGTGTTTGCAACGAACGGTTTCAGCCGGTCGCCCGCCGCCCGATACGTGGCGTGAACTTTGGCGAACGAAAGCGGTTTCGCCCCGAATGCCTTGAGCACCTCGTTATTTTCCTTGATGCGCAGGCGCAGCAGCGATTCGAACCGCGCGTCATTGATGAGGTCGATCATGCGCAATCCGGTCCGCGCGGCTTTGTCGCCATAGGCCGGGCCGATTCCGCGTTTGGTCGTGCCGATTTTATTTTTGCCCTTGAGTATCTCCCGTTGCTCATCCAACTCGCGATGATAGGGCAGAACGATGTGGGCCGTCTCGCTGATCAACAAGTTTTTCTCCACGCCAATTCCCATTTTAAGCAGGCTGTCGATTTCAGCGACCAGATTGACCGGATCAATCACGACGCCGTTGCCGATCACGCAGGTTTTGTTGGGCCGCAAAATTCCCGACGGAATAAGATGGAGGACGTATTTTTTTTCGCCGAGGAATACGGTGTGCCCGGCGTTGTTTCCGCCCTGCGTCCGCACCACGATGTCCGCCTGCTCGGTGAGGACATCAATGATTTTGCCTTTGCCTTCGTCACCCCACTGGGCGCCGACTAAAATTGTGTTGGCCATAATACTAACGATTGCTCCACGAAAACGTGTCGATGCAATAAAAATCCCCGAATCGAATCGGGGCGGTGGAAATTAGGAGTCGCGTTCGGGATTTGCAAGAATGGATTCCCTGGCTTGAGGTGGTATTGGGCGCACTCCTTTTCCTCCACCGCGAATCGTCGCGCGCGAAGTTTTTTCTAACCGTGCGGCCATGCGTTCCGCCGGCAGCCCGAGTGTGACGGCATTAAGCCAGGCCAGATTGTGGAAATCTTTGCGCTCACCAAGTTGGGGTTGAATTTGAAATAGTCGCCAAGCACTCTTTCTTCATGAAGTTCTGCGGAATTCTATTGGCGGTGACAATCGGGATTGCGGGATGCGGAAAGCGAGAAATGGCCTCGGCTCCGTCCCGCGTTACTGCGGTTGAGCCGTCCTTGCCGACGAAAGCCCAACCGAAATTGCGCACGATAAAGCTCTGGGTTGGGCCGGAAGAAATTACCGCTGAGATGGCGCTCACCTCTATTCAGGTGCAAACCGGGATGATGTTCCGCACGAATATTCCCGAGAACGAGGGAATGATCTTTCCCTTGCCTTACCCGCAACGCGCCTCCTTCTGGATGAAAAATTGTCCGGCGTCACTTTCCGCCGCCTATATGACGGCGGATGGCGTGATCCGCGAAATCCATCATTTTGAAAAACAGGACACCAACGCCGTCGTGGCCGCCAACGAGAACATTCAATTTGTTTTGGAAATGAACGAAGCCTGGTTTCAGCGGCACAACATCAAAACTGGCGCGGTCATTCGGACAGAATACGGTTCCCTGGAGAAAACTTTTCTACACCCAAGGCAAACCGTTGCTCCATGAAAGTTGCGCTGGCACAAATCAATACCACGGTGGGCGACTTCAACGGAAACGAGGCGAAGATTCGCGCCGCCTACGAGCGCGGCACTGCGGCGGGAGCGGA
>JBDSIW010000607.1:0-5474 GCA_039917795.1 Verrucomicrobiota bacterium
AACGGCTCCAGGTCAAAGTCATCGGCATGATCGATTCCCGTCATGTGATCACTTGCAACGGACAAACCATCCCGCTCCATCCGACCGGCACCGAGGGCGAATATGTCGCCGGCGTTCGTTTCCGCGCATGGCAACCGCCGCAATGTTTGCATCCAACCATCGGCGTTCACGCCCCGCTCACCTTCGACATCGTGGATACCTGGAACAATCGTTCATTGGGCGGCTGTACCTATCACGTCTCGCATCCCGGCGGCCTCAGTTACACAACTCTCCCTGTAAACGCCTACGAAGCCGAAAGCCGACGCCTCGCCCGGTTTCTAAAAATCGGTCACACGGCGGGTCCGCTTCAGGTTCATCAGGCGAAACGTAATTCCGAGTTTCCATTCACTCTCGATTTGCGCCACGGTTGATTCTCTTAACGGAATCAATACTATGGTCGCCGAAAAGTTGAGAGACTCTCCCACATCCGAAACCGTCGCTCCCTCCGCCAAAATTTTTGGCGGCTACCGAACTGACCCGGGAGTTTACGATGAGAGCGCATTGGGCCCGGGGAATCCTCGTCCGCATTGGCGAAAGTTTATTTCGTCGTTTGAAAAACTGGGGCGTGAAGAACTGGCGGTACGATGGGAGAACGGGCGTCGAATCATTCGCGAGCACGGCGTCACCTACAATGTCTATGGCGACCCGCAGGGAATGAATCGCCCGTGGGAACTCGACATGGTGCCGCTGCTGATTCCGCCGGACGAATGGCGATTCCTCGAAACCGGCCTGACCCAGCGCGCGAAACTTTTTAACCTGATTCTCGCCGATCTCTACGGTCCGCAACGCCTGTTGCGTGATGGCCTCATTCCGCCCGCGCTCGTGTTTGCCAATCCCGGATTCCTTCGCCCCTGTCACGGCCTGCGCGTTCCGGGGGAGATTTATCTTCACCTGCATGCGGTCGATCTGGCGCGCTCTCCCGATGGCCAATGGTGGGTCCTCGGCGATCGAACACAGTCTCCTTCGGGCAGCGGTTATGCCCTGGAAAATCGAATCGTCCTCTCGCGCATTTTGCCGGATGAATTTCGCGACAGCCAGGTGCAACGGTTGGCGTCCTTTTTCCGGATTCAACGCGACGCGCTCAGCCAGCTCGCAACCGGACGATCGAATAATCCGAACATCGTTCTGCTTACTCCCGGCCCGCACAACGAAACTTATTTTGAACACGCCTACCTCGCGCGCTACTTGGGCTTCACCCTGGTGGAAGGTGGCGACCTGACGGTTCGAGACTGCCGCGTGTTCTTGAAAACGCTCGAAGGTCTACAGCCGGTGGACGTGATTCTCCGACGGGTGGATGACGGTTTCTGTGACCCGCTGGCGCTGCGCAGCGATTCGTTTCTGGGAGTTCCGGGACTGGTTGAAGCCACGCACGCCGGCAATGTCTCAATCGCTAATGCGCTCGGCTCCGGGATGATTGAAAGCCCCGCGTTCCTCGCTTTTCTGCCCGGACTTTGCCGCCACATTCTCGGTGAGGAATTAAAACTCCCCAGCGTGGCCACCTGGTGGTGCGGCCAGGCAACCGAACATCAATATGTCGTCGATCACCTCGATACAATCGTGGTGAAGTCCGGGATCGCGACGCAAGCGCGCCCGCCATCCTTTGGAGCCCGGCTCAACCCGCTCGAAAAGGAAACTCTCATTGCCGCCCTTCGGGCTCGCCCATTTGATTTTGTCGGACAGGAACAAGTCGCACTCTCCGTGGCTCCGGTGTGGTGGAACGATCAACTGGAGCCGCGTCGCATTTCTCTTCGCGCCTATGTCGCGGCCCATGGCGATTCCTACTCCGTTATGCCCGGGGGTCTCACCCGGGTTTCGCCTGCGGCTGGAGATCCGATTGTTTCCATGCAAAGCGGCGGCGGCAGCAAAGACACCTGGGTTTTGTCGAGTGGCCCGGTCGCGCCGGTTTCATTGCTGACCGCATCCGGCCAACCTGTGAGCGTGTCTCGCGCCGCAGCGGAATTACCCAGTCGCGTGGCCGATAATCTGTTCTGGCTCGGGCGTTACGTTGAAAGACTGGAGAACCGCATGCGTGTTTTGCGTTGCGTCATCGCCCGCATGGCCGATGAAGCCACCTCGGAAACCGCCTCAGAATTGGCGGAAATGGTGCAACTGCTGGTGCGACTTGATATTTTGCCCAAGCGTTTTGCCGGGCGCGTCCGAGCGACGGAATTGCAACAGGAAATTCTGGCGTTGGTTTACAACCTGCAGCGCGCTGGCAGTGTCCGCGAACTCGGTCTGCGCATCCGCCATATTATTTCCGTCGTGCGCGATCGTTTCTCCCTCGACACCTGGAGCATCCTGAACCAGCTCCAGTCCGATTCGCGCACCCGGCCCGGACGCATCCCGCTGGCCAATGCCCTGAGCCTGATCAACACGCTGATCGTGGATCTGGCCGCCTTCAGCGGAATGGAAATGGAAAACATGACGCGCGGCCACGGGTGGCGCTTCCTCGATTTTGGACGCCGCCTGGAGCGAGGCACCAACCTGATAAACATCTTGAGCGGGACCGTTCCGCCAAAGGCGACTTCCCCAAACCTTTTACTCGAACCGCTCCTGGAAATTGCCGACAGCTCAATGACCTACCGGAGACGCTACCTTGCGCAGGCGCAATTGCCATCCGTGCTCGAGTTGCTGGTCATCGACCAGGGAAATCCGCGCTCGCTCGCCTTCCAATTGAGCGCCCTCGCCGACCACGCCGACCATCTTCCGCAATACGGCGACGCGGGCGTGGAGAATTCCGAGCAGCGTCGCTTGCGAGAATTGACGGCTCGGCTCGCGCAATTCAATATCGCTGAACTGGCCAGTCTCAACGCCAGGGAGCAGAAGGAAACGCTGCGCCAGTGGCTGGCGGAATGGAGCACGGGCTTGAGTGCGGTTTCGAATGATCTGACGCACCATTATTTCAGCCTGACTATCGCCCGGGTGAGTTGAGCCGCCATGAACTACAAGATCACCCACACCACCACCTACAATTACACGGACAGCGTATCCCTTTCGCATCATCTCCTGCGCTTGACCCCGCGCGAATTGCTGCACCAACGTTGCTTGCATCATGACGTGCGAATCGATCCCGAGCCCGCCGTTTCCCAACGCGACTTCGATTACTTTGGCAATGCGGTTACTTTTCTGACGCTGGAGGGGCCGCATAAAAAACTGGTGGTGAAATCGGAAAGCCATGTGGCACTCGCGCCTCACCTCATTCCCGCTCCTGCCGAAACACCTTTCTGGGAACGCGTACGCGATTCCAGCCGCGGCCAGCAGATCGGCCATTCGCTGGAAGCGTGCGAATTCGTTTTCGATTCCCCGCTGGCGAGCGCTTCCGCCAATTTCGCCGAATACGCCGCACCTTCGTTCCCTAGAAATACTCCGATACTGATTGCGGCACTCGACCTGACCAAACGCATTCATGTCGACTTTAAGTTCGATCCCAAAGCCACGACCCTCGCGACGCCGTTGGAGGAAGTTTTCAAAAACCGCCGGGGCGTTTGCCAGGATTTTGCGCAGTTTCAGATTGCCTGCTTCCGCTCGCTCGGCTTGCCCGCCCGCTACGTCAGTGGCTATCTTGAAACCGATCCTCCGCCGGGAAAGCAGCGCTTTGTTGGCACGGACGCGTCGCACGCCTGGGTTTCATTTTATTGTCATGGCATCGGCTGGATCGACGTCGATCCGACAAACAACGTGATGCCTGCCATGCGGCATATTGCGATTGCGTTCGGTCGAGATTATGAGGACGTGAGTCCGGTGCGCGGCGTGATTCTGGGCGCAGGCGAACACACGCTGAAAGTGGCAGTGGATGTCGCGGCGCTGGAGGAACCGGAAAGGCCAAGGCCGAATCGTTCGGCTTAAAAGAAATTAAATGAAAGCATTCCATTGCGACACGTGCGGCAGCCTGGCCTTTTTTGAAAACGTTCTCTGTTTGAAATGCGGGAAGGCACTGGGGTTTCTTCCGGACGTCATTGACCTGAGCACCATTGAATTCGCCAAAAACGGTTTATGCCGGGCGTTAGCTCCCGCCGCACAAAACCGTTCCTACAAACAATGCGCCAATGGCCTGCAACATCAGATTTGCAACTGGCTGGTGCCGGCCCAGGACTCAAATTCCTTTTGCGCGGCGTGCCGCCTCAACATCGTGATCCCCGACCTGACCGTCCCCAACAACCGCGACCTCTGGCAGCAGATCGAATTGGCCAAGCGGCGGATGATTTATACGCTGCTGAAGCTGGGCATACCGACCGAAGGTGCGCCACGCGAAAACCGTCCACCGTTGCGTTTTCGTTTTATGAGCGATCCGCCGAATGGGCCGCCCGTCATGACGGGCCACGAAGAGGGGCTTATTACGCTGAACATCGCGGAGGCTGACCCATCGGAGCGCGAGCGACGGCGCGTTAATTTGCGCGAGCCGTTCCGCACCTTGCTGGGCCACATGCGGCATGAGATCGCGCATTATTATTGGGGTGAACTGGTGGAGAACGATCAATACATCACCCGTTTTCGGGAGCTGTTCGGCGATGAGCGGGTGGACTACGGAATAGCGTTGCAAAACTATTATCAAAACGGAACGCCCGCCGATTGGCAAAACCACAACGTCAGCGCTTATGCCACCGCGCATCCCTGGGAAGATTGGGCGGAAACCTCCGCGCATTATTTCCACATCGTTGACACGGTCGAGACGGCCGCCAGTTTCGGCTTGGCGCTCAAGCCTAGGCATCCCGACGCGAAATCCATGACTGCCGACCCGAAATCGGTTCCGAACCTGGAATCGTCCTTCGATCGCACACTGGGAAATTGGTTTCCCCTCACCTACGCCTTGAACGAACTTAATCGCGGAATGGGCCTGCCGGATCTTTATCCATTCGTAATCTCGACCCCCGCGATCGAGAAACTTCGATTCGTTCATGAAGTGCTTCATCATCGCGCCGGAAACCCATCCACCGCTCGGTAGTCGGTTCCTTCCTTGGAGGCGCATTTCCTCGGCGTGCCCGTGGAAGTTTCAACGAATGGCGTTGGCCAGGCATTTGGCCGGGACGGGCGCTTGAGGCTCCATGTTCCCGATGATACGGGCGGCAGTGGGGTGAGCGGAATATGCGCGGACCGCGAGGGGCGTCTTTACGTCGCGACGCGAATGGGGATCCAGATCTGCGATCAGGCGGGAAGGGCCATTCTCCCCATTCCAAGCGGCCGATGTTTGAATGTTTATTTTGGCAGGGAGAGGTTTGACGTTTGGTGTGTATCCGTTGGCGAAGAGGTTTTCCAACGAAAGTTGAAAGCCCAAGGCGCAAAGGCTTGGGATAGTCCCCGCGAGCCAAGCGCGATCTAAGCCAAATCAAGCGAACCACTTTCGCACAGCTCTTTTTTGCCAAACGTTTCGATGTGGTGCCCCGCCCCGTGGGCCAGCGCAAGATGCAGGCGATTGTGCGGAGTTTTTTCAAAGTTGA
>JBDSIW010000608.1:0-4869 GCA_039917795.1 Verrucomicrobiota bacterium
CGTCAGCGTTCATGTGCATCCGGATTATCGCGGACTCGGGCTCGCCCGCGTGCTGGTCAACGACGTCGTGGAAATTGCGCGCCAGTGCGGTCTGGAAAAGGTGGAGGCAGAATTTATTGGCCGGCAGGAAGGCGGGATAAAAATGTTTTCGCTGCTGGGATTCAGCACGCTAGTTCGCCTGCCGGAATATGTGAAAGACATGCAGGCGATCTCTCACGATTACATTTTGATGGGCTTGGATCTAGTGACGGATGAGGAATATGCGGGGATGGGATGAAAAAGTTCTCTCATTTACAAAAAGCTCTTGTGTAATTACTAGGAATTGGTTTTAATCCCACCGTTGACAGGAGTTTCCCAACCGTCAATTTCAAACCTAATTACGATGAAACATACTAAATTCGTTTTATTGTTCGCAATTATAGGCGCTTCCTTAGTCCCCTCTTCTAATGTCGCTGCCCAAACACTTTATTCCGATAATTTTGATTCTGGTCTAAGTGGGGCAAACTGGATCAGTCGGTTGTCGGGCGCAGACGCGTCTGCAAGTTTTGCTTTTAATTATGGAAGTTTGGGAATTCCTTCTGCCCCGAATTCAGTCGGAGGAACCACCATCGGGATGAACTTTCTCGCAAATCAATCCGTCGGCATTCAGCAGGGCGTGAGCGCTTCGCCGGTGGGTCAAAGTTTCACCGGGGATTTCCGGATACGATTTGACATGTGGCTCAACTACAATGGACGGCTCGACGGAGGTGGCAATGGTTCCACTCAAGTTGGGAGCTTCGGTTGGGGAACCTCCGGTGCTTCTGCACAATGGGCTGGTTCAAGCTCGAGCATCATGTTTGGCGCTACCGGCGACGGAGGATCGTCATTTGACTATCGTGTCTACAGAACGAACGGGCTTGTTTCGCCAAGTGTCGTCACCGGCGTTTACGCCGCGGGCAATATTGGTGATTCCACAGCCAATGATTCAAGAAATAATACCGCGACTTATTACACAACTCGTTTTGGCGGAGAGGTCGCCCCCTCCGCTCAGTTGACGCTTTTCCCACAACAAACGAATGCTACGCCTGCCGGGGCGATCGGTTTCCGTTGGCGCGACGTTGTGGTGGAGAAAGCGGGTTCCATTCTGACTTGGACGGTGGATGGCCAGCTCATCACCACGATTGATTCAACCGGCGCTACTTTGAGTGGAAACAATATCTTTTTTGGCCAATTCGATATCAATGCCGGAAGTTCGACTGATCCGAATGATTCACTCATTACATCTATATACGATAATATTCGGGTCGAGGCTGTTCCAGAACCCTCTACCATCGCTCTTAGCCTGCTCGGTGCACTAGGGTTGATTTGTCTGCGCCGGAAAAAATAGTTTTCTGTTGAATATCAAGCCGCCTCTGTGAATTGCAGAGGCGGCTTTTTTTATTTCTCCCAGTTCGGTATAAGCTCTGGCGTCATGGAAACTTGCACTAACTGCGGAGCCGATGTCCTACGGAACGCGAAAGTGTGTCCCGAATGCGGCTCCGATGAAAAAACCGGCTGGTCCGATGAAGCTCACGTAGGTGGACTCGATCTTCCAGATGAGGAATTCAATTACGAAAAGTTTGTCGAAAAGGAATTTGGCAGAAGGAAGAATTTCATTCGCCAGGGCTTGCATTCGTTCTGGTGGGTCGTGGCCGTCGCGGTTACCGGTGCGCTTGTTTTCCTTTGGTTTCGATTTTAATCCGCCTCGTAGCCAGCCCGAGGAATGATGGTTTTTGAGCTCTAATCTGCGTTGGCATCAATCCCGCTATGCATTACTCGCCTTGATATGTGGGTTGAGTGGGTAAGAGCCGCCGGTTTATTTTTTTCCCGGCGGCTCTTTTTTTCCTTACAAGACCGCTAAAGCTCCGTTTTCCCCCTTGAACCGATTGAAGACCGTCTTCCAGTTATTAGGCACCCGATACAAAAATCATCCAGTGCGGCCACATCTCCATCCTTCGATGATGGTGACGAGAAAAAAAATTGGCTCTTGGGTTTACAGTTCATGCCTGGTTTTCCACTTCCATCTTTTGGGATAAAAAAGCGCCACCATCGCGAATGATGTTTCAAGCGGCGTCGCTCAAAGGTAAGTTTTTCCCGTGAGCACAATCAATATCGCCATCGTCGGATGCGGAAGCATCGCCCTGCAAAACCATTTGCCGGGACTAGCGCTTTGCCCCGGCGTCAAGGTCGTCGCCCTTTGCGATAACGATGAGGCCACTCTCGCCCGTGCGCAGGCCCAAACCGGGGTGAGAATTTCTTCCAACCGGCATGAGGACATTGTCAAACGCGACGATGTCGATGCTGTGATCATTGCCACCCCGAATGTTACCCATCCTCAGATCGCCTTGGACGCCATTGCGCACGGGAAACACGTTCTCTGCGAAAAACCTTTGGGGCTGAAGGCGGCTGAAGCCAACGCCATGGCTCGCGCTGCCGATCAAGCAAAAGTCCGTCACATGACCGCGTTCACTTACCGTTTCGTGCCCGCGATGCGTTATCTCTCGCATCTCGTTCAACGTGGAGACCTTGGCCAGCCCTATCATTATCGCTCCTGTCGATTGCAGGACTGGGGGACGCGCGGGCTAGGCTGGCGTCAGGTAAAAAAACTCGCCGGTAGCGGTGAACTCGGCGACATGCTGAGTCATCGCATTGACTTCGCGCACTTGCTTGCGGGTCCGATGAAACGGCTCGTCGCGAACATGAAAATTTTTCACCCCTTGCGCGGCGGCCAACCGAACGACCTCGATGACAGCGTGGCAATTCTTTCCGACTTCAAAAGCGGCGCAACCGGCGTCCTGGAAAGCAGCAAACTCGCGAGCGGACGAAACGAGATTTGGCGCAGCCTGGACTATGTGGAACTCAACGGCGCAGACCGCTCCTTTGTCTTCATCACCGGAGAGTGGAATAAGCTTCAGACAGGAAAGGCAGGAGGCGCTGGCATGGAACCCATCGAAATTCCGAAAGAGTTTTGGAAAATCCCCGGATCGCCGCGCGATCCAACCGAGGGCGATCCGCTCGTGACGTTTCGTTACGACCAGGCGTGGGAATTTGTGGACGCGATTCACAATCAGCGGCCTTGCTCGCCCAGCTTTCACGACGGCGCTCGCGCCCAGACGGTGATGGATGCGGCGGTGCAATCTTCCGAAAGGCGGCAATGGGTCGAATTTGAATAAACGGGTTGACGCCACTCAATCAAAAAAGCTTTATGAAGAAATCCGCAGTGATCACCGGTGCCGGCAGTGGCGTGGGACGGGCCATCGCATTGCAACTCGCGGAACAAGGCTGGCGGCTCGGGCTGGTGGGCCGCAGGTCCAGCGCGCTGGACGAAACCGCCCGACTTGCGGATCTGAGCGCAGAGGAATTTGTCGTCCTGCCTTGTGACATCGCCGATTCGGCATCTGTTACCCGAATGGCGGAAAAGGCATTCGCGAAATTTGGCGACGTGGATCTGTTGGTCAATGCGGCCGGCACGAATGCGCCCCGCCGTTTGTTAAATGTTCTTTCGCTCGCGGATTATCACGCGATGATCGACACCAATCTCAACGGAGCGTTTTATTGCGTGCAGGCATTCCTCCCTCAGATGCGCGAGCGCCAAAGCGGAACCATCGTGAACATCATTTCGGATGCGGGCAAACAATCCTCCCCCAAGGCCGGGCCGGCTTACGCGATGAGCAAGTTCGGACTCGCGGGTTTGACCCAGAGCATCAATGCCGAGGAACGGGCCCACGGCATCCGCGCTTGTGGAATTTTTCCGGGTGACATCGACACGCCTCTCCTGGACAAACGCCCCGAACCGCCCAGCGCCGCCGCACGCGCGAAAATGATGCAGCCGGAAGACGTGGCGCGTTGTGCGATGCTTTGCATAAACCTTCCCCCGCACGTCATCGTGGAAGAAATCCTCGTCCGCCCGCGCTAATTTTTCGAACGCGCAATAACGCGACCGGCGTGTCGCGCTCTAACCTGCGTTTTCCAACGGCTTGGCCGAAATTTCCAACATCCGCTCAATTGGCAAACGCGCGCGCCGGATAATTTCATCGCTGAGTTCGATGCGCGGCTCTAGATTCACCATGCAGTCATAAAGTTTTTCGAGCGTATTCATCTTCATGAATTTGCACTCATTGCACCGGCAATTGGCCACGGGCGCAGGAATGAACCGTTTGTCCGGGCATTCCTTCCGCAAGCGATGGATCATCCCGGCTTCCGTGGCAATGATGATCGCTTTGGCCGGGCTTCGTTTGCAAAAGTCCACCATCTTTTCCGTGGAACAAACTTCATCAGCCAGCATTCGCACTGCCTTCACGCATTCCGGATGCGCCACCAGCGGAGCGTCGGGAAATTCCTGCCGGATGCGGACAATTCCCGCATGAGTAAACTCAACGTGCGCGTAACAATTCCCCCGCCACAAAGTCATCGGCCGGCCCGTCTGTTCCATCACCCAGGCTCCGAGATTCTCGTCGGGCACAAAAAGGAGATCGCGATTTTTGGGAGCTGCGTTCACGATTTTAACGGCGTTGCCGCTCGTGCAAATCACGTCACTCAACGCTTTGACTTCCGCGCTGCAATTGATGTAAGTAATCGTGTAAAAATTTGGATTCGTTTCCTGCAACGCTTTTAGTTTTGGCGCGGGACAACTTTCTTCCAGCGAGCAGCCGGCGTCCTTGTCCGGGAGAATTACGATTTTGTTTGGATTCAGGATTTTCGCCGTCTCTGCCATGAAATGCACACCGCAGAACACAATGACATCCGCGTCCGTCTTCGCCGCTTGTTGGGACAAACCGAGCGAGTCGCCCACGAAATCCGCGACATCCTGGATTTCCGGAACCTGATAATTGTGGGCGAGAATGATCGCAT
>JBDSIW010000609.1:0-3710 GCA_039917795.1 Verrucomicrobiota bacterium
TTCGCAGTGTCTTCTTCATTGCGCCGTTTTTGCTCGCGCCGCGCGATGTCAGCGTCGGCGTTTTCTTTTTCAATTTGAACACCGGTGCGCTGCGAAAACTCGTTCGCAATCACACGCTCACGTTGCGTGATCTGGGTAATTTTCTTAATGCCCTCAGAATCGAGTACATTGTTAGGATCGTGCTGATCCAACGGCGTTTGTTCCAAATAATCAATCGCGACGTCTTGCAAAAGAAACCCATCCAAATCTTTGCCAATCGTCTGTTGAATTTGATCGCGGAAACGAATGCGTTCGGTGAACAACTCATGAAATTCCATCTGCTTACCGGCGGTCTTAAGTGCCTCAGAAAATTTCGCCTCAAACAGTTCCCGCAATTGTGAAACGTCCGAGACGCGCTCGGGCGTCAACATCTGGGCCACTTTACGAACGCTCTCCTCTGTGGCATCCACGCGAATATAAAATGCCACCGTGATGTCGGCGCGGATATTGTCTTTGCAGACGAGTCCATCTTTTCCTTTGCGCGCGATCTCCAATTTTTTCACGGAGATATCGACGATGTGATAATTCTGCACGAGCGGCACGCGCACCATCCAATCAAAGGCAACTTTGACCCCGCCCCAACCAGTCTTGATTCCAGCGCGACCGGGTTGAATCTTGCGAATGCAGAACAGCGAAAGACCGCCGAGGAAGAGAATAACGAAAACGACAAACCCGATGAGTATAGTTTCGATCATAACTTTAAGTGGTTGAAGTGCGTGAGAATTGTTTCAGTACGGTAGGTTGAACGCCAGCAATTCAGTTAATGGAAACAAATCTTCAAAGAAACTTTCCAAAGTGGATTGGCCAACCGAATGAAAATCTTCGGGCATCAATCATTTCGAGGCTTATTCTCACTGAATAGGGCAAATTATTCTTTGGAGTGTTCCTTCTTTTCCTTTCGATTGCCCAGAACCCAATTTTTCATTCCAAATCCGAGTGCCACCGATACAGCAGAGATAATCCAAAAGATGGATGGATCGTGCTCGTTTAAGCCGTGGGAAAGCTGCATTCCAAAGAGACTGGCGATTGCAGTGAGAGGGAAAAATAACGCCGCTAAAGTGTTCAGGCGATGACTGGCATTCAACGCTTCTTTGCTGAGACGTGCTTGTTCCTCGGCTTCGCGGGCAGATTGAAATTGAATGGCGTTGCGCACGTCCTCGAACACCAAATCGAAATTGCGATCCAGTTCGTAGGCGAGATCCCGCATTTCAATTAGAAATCCGTCGCTCTTGATCGCCTCACGCGCCGTCTGCAACGCGAGATGCATGTTGCGTGCGGCACGAGTTAGTGGCGTCAACCGTTCCATTAAATCAAAAAGTGCTTTTGTCCCGGCTGATTTTTCGTGTTCTTTGGTTAGCTTCGCTTCGATTTCGGCATAGGCTTGCATGTGACGTTTGAGCGCGCCGGAACCGGTACCATCGCGGTTGCTCTGCCATTCGCCTGTAGGAGTTCTCAAAAACAAAACACCTTCACGTTTGGTGTCGTCGGGTCCCGGCGGGCGGTGTAAGACCAGCAGCAGATAACCTTCTTCAACGATTGCACGTTGCCGACCGTAAGTCGTCTGGCCGAGCCGAACGCGAATTGATTCTGGCAATGTCCAGGTTGGAGGAATGATCATAAAATCTTAATGGTGAGTTTTTCGGACAATGGCCTTTGTGTTTTTGGCGGTCAACGCTAAAGCAGGTGTTGTGAAAAAAACATCTAAGTAGTCATCACTTGCGATAAAAAATCAATTGCAGTAAAAAATGTCATGGCAATTGAAAAACCTCACGAGCAAAGCGTTTCAGACGTGCGCTCGCTCCATGCAAAATCGGACGGCTCGTCCACTTTAGTTTGATTTCATTTCAATTTCGAAAGCATTGATCGGGAAATTTTTACCAATGAAACATCTTTTGAGTTTGGAAAAATTGTCGCAAGCCGACATGGAGACGATTCTTCAAAATTCGTCCGTGCTGAAAAAGCAGCGTGGCGACAGCCAGCACAAACCGCTTGCGGGACAAACCTGGGCGATGATTTTCACGAAGTCTTCGACGCGCACGCGGGTTTCATTTGAAGTTGGCATTCATGAACTCGGCGGCAATGGGTTGTTTCTTAACGCCAACGACATTCAACTGGGTCGTGGTGAGCCGATCAAAGACACGGCGCGCGTTTTAGGTCGGATGGTTCACGGCGCGATTATCCGCACGTTTGCACAAAGCGACGTCGAAGAGTTCGCCGAATTTTCGAAAGTTCCGACAGTCAATGCGCTGACGGACGATGAGCACCCGTGTCAGGTGTTGACGGATATTTTTACGTTTGAAGAAAAGCGCGGCTCCATCAAAGGGAAAGTTGTAACGTTCATCGGCGACGGCGCGTGCAACATGCCGGTGTCATGGATTTTTGCGGCAGCAAAACTTGGATTTGTATTACGCATTGCCGCGCCAAAGAATTTTCAGCCTGCGCCAGAAATTTTAAAACGCGCTGGTGGAAAAATTATCGTCACCGAAGATTTGAAAGCCGCTGCGGAAAACTCGGATCTGCTTTACACCGACGTTTGGATTTCCATGGGCAAAGAAGCGGAGTCCCAGCAACGAATTCAAGAACTGACCGGCTACCAAATCAATGCGGCACTGGTGGAGCTCGCCAAGCCCGACGCGCTCGTGATGCATTGTTTGCCGGCGTATCGAGGCAAAGAAATCGACGAGGAAACTTTCGAGGCTCACGCGCCAACCATTTTTGATGAAGCGGAGAACCGGCTTCACGTTCAGAAAGCGATTCTGAGCTGGATCGTGGGGTAGCGCAGGCATCCTGCCTGCAAGTTCGGCTGCCTCCAGCCACCGTTTTTAGAAGTCCGCTGAAACCCCGCCCAACTTCCCCGCCGGAAGCGTGCGCTACACCGCAAGGAGCCGCAGATATTTCAGTGCGACTTTTAAATCCTTGGGACAAGGCGCTTCGATGGAGATTTGATTTCCCGTCACTGGATGGGGCAGAACCAGTTTTTCCGCGTGCAGGGCGAGCGTGGAAATAAGCGGGCGCTCCACTTTTTTTGGTTTCAGACGGAAATCCCTTTTCAAATTAGAAAGCAACAATTGCGGACCGCCATACGTGCTGTCACCGAGAATGGGCAAGCCGAGATGCTGAAGATGAACGCGAATCTGATGGGTCCGTCCAGTGAGTGGACGACATTCCAGAAAACAAAATCCTTTGAACCGTTCGCGGACGGTGAATTCGGTCCGGGAACGTTTCCCGCTTTTTTCGTCCACGCGCATCAAGCCAAGTTTCACGGGATGCGGCGCAATCTTCGCTTCTACTTCGAATGTGTCCTGATGCATCGAACCGCGGACCAGCGCTGCATAAGTCTTCAACGGTTTTTCGGAACCGAATTGGTTGGCTAACGCAACGAGCACGGGCTTGGTTTTGGCAAGAAGGATGACGCCAGTGGTCTCAAAATCCAGCCGGTGCGCGTTCATCAAGTAGCTCAAGCCTGGGCGCCGGGCTACCCAGGCCACTCCGCGCTCGATGTCCCGGTGCAAAAGCTTCATTAAGTTAGGCCGCTCCGCGTCGTAACGGTCCGGCGAAGTCAGCAGGCAGGCAGGCTTGCACAGCGCGAGTAAATTCTCGTCCTCGAACAGAACGGGAATCTCCCAGAACTCGCGCGTGCCCGGCGAAGAAAGTTTGATGGTGTCGCTCAC
>JBDSIW010000610.1:0-3825 GCA_039917795.1 Verrucomicrobiota bacterium
GATCGGCGTGCGACGGCGGGAAACGTCATCGTCACGGATAAGGTGGAAAAAGTTATCGAGATTGACGCCACCTCGTTGCTTGCCATTGCGGGAGTTCCGGCGACCGCGTTCGAAATGGCGCGCGTCCTGCAAACTTCATTTGAGTATTATCGCCGAAGCCAGTTGCAACCGCTCAGCCTGCCAGCCAAAGTCCGCGCGCTCGCCCGTTTGCTGCGCGATAATCTTCCCATGACCATGCAAGGAGTCGGAATTGTCGTGCCGCTTTTTGCCGGACTCGATCAATCCGTTTCGCCTGCGAAACCCCAGGTCTATTTTTACGATCCGCTCGGCGCGCAATTTCAAGCGGTTGGTTACGCGGCATCGGGCTCAGGTTCGGGAACCATTCGCAGTATTTTGAGCTTCCAGGAAAGCCATGGAACTCCACGTCCTTCGCAAATGAATCTGACCCATGCGGTGCAGTTCGCGCTGCGGCTGTTGATGACCGCGTCGGAATTCGATTCCGCCACGGGCGGCGTGAATCCCGCGACCGAAACGTTTGCGACGATCAAGCTGCTGCGATCGACGGGCGTCGAAACCGTCACGGAACAACAGCAGCGGGATTTCTTAAAATCTTAATCTTAATCTCATTCTTAATCTTAATGCGCCAGAACGGATGATTAAGGTCGAGATCAGGAGAAAGTTCACGAAGAACAGGAGCCGATTTCATGACTGAAGAACCGTATCGTTGGCTGGAGGCGGTTGGGAACCGTCGCGAATATGTTCGGGAGCAACTCAAGGGCGGCTCGCCCGTTTTCGCCGCCAGTTTGCCCGACGGCATTCTGCTCCTTGGTGTCGGCAGCGGCCAATCCAAGGTTTTTGAATTGTTTGATCGCCACGCGCTCGCTGGATTGGGCCACCCTGCGGACATCGAAAAAATCCGCATGGCCGCCATCGATGCGGCGCACATGGAAGCATTTACTCGCGCTCCCGAGGATGTGAGCTTGCGACGGCTCGTGAGTTTCGGATTGAGCCCCCAACTGAAAACCAATTTTGAGCAGGTTTTCAGCGCGCCCTTTTTGATTGAACTGCTTCTGGCGGAAATCGGCAGCGCTCCCGAGAACGATTTGTTCTTTCGCCTTCATTACGACGGATCATTCGAGACGCAAAAAGGCGGCCTTGCAATTGTTGCGAGCCAAACCGATGCGGAACCAGCGGCGTACAAATGGCTCGCGGAAACTGCCAAAGGAAAAACTTCCCGCAAAGAAATCGCCGACCTCCTTCTGCAAGCCTGGTGGTGTTTGAGCGCAAATAAATCTTTCGAGACCGTCCCATCCGCGGAGGATCGCCGCAACGGTTGGCGCGAATCGGTGCGCGACAAAGTCGTCGAGCTCGGGTGGCTCGCCCGGCAGACCTCCCGGCTCGCGCGCTACGAGCCATTGACCCTTGCGCAATTGGATTTGTAGAAGAGTTTGCTCTGGAAACGAACTGATATGAATCGCGTCGCCGGCCTTGAAACTGAATACGGCTGCCTCACGAATGATCTTCCCTGCACGCCGAGCGCGGTGACGCGGGTGCGAGACTGGATCTTTCGCGAGCAACGGTTTGGTTTGATCGATGTCCACCAGCGCGACTGGGACGAACCGGCCGGAAATGGCGGTTTCCTCTTCAACGGCGGGCGCGCCTACATCGACATGGGCCACCTCGAATATTGCACGCCCGAATGCATGTCGCTTCTGGATGTCCTTCGCTACGATTCGGCAGGAGATGCCATTCTCTTGCAGGCTTTGAAGGATTTGCGGCTGGATCGCGACGCCAATTTCATCCGCAACAATATCGATCATTATTCCGGTGCCACGTTTGGCTGCCATGAAAACTATCTGCTTCGACGTTCGGCACCACTGACGGAAACCAACGTGCATTCCCTCCTCGCTTTTCTCACGTTGCGATTGCTTTATGTGAGCGCGGGGCGGGTTGGAGCCACTTTGGCGGCGGAATCCCGGGGCGAATTGACCCGGCCGGGCGCGGACAATGTTTTCCAAATCAGCCAGCGCGCCGATTACATCAACAATGACCTTTTTGAGTGGGTGCAATTCAATCGCGCCATCATAAACACGCGCGACGAACCGCTCGCCGACGCCAGAAAATATCGGCGGCTTCACCTGCTTCACGGCGACACCAATGTTTTGCCCACCACGTTGCTCTTGAAAATCGGGACCACGTCGCTTGTCCTCGATTTGCTCGAACTCGATTGCCTTCCAAAAATCATGCTCTCGGATGCAGTGATGACCTTTCGCACTTTGGCGCATCAATTGACCGGTCCATGGCTCGTCCCGCTCAGCGATGGCCGGTGCGTCGAAGCTGTCACTCTTCTCCAGCAATATCACGAGATTGCGCGGCGCGAACTTCTGGGGCGGGACACCGAAACCGATGACCTGATAAAAATCTGGGGAGGCACGCTGGAATCGCTGGCGCGGAAACCGGAGGAACTCATCGGCAAGGTGGATTGGATCACCAAGCATTGGTTGCTCCAGCAATTTAAGGAGCAGGAAAATATCGACTGGAGCAGCGCCTGGCTGAAGTCGCAGGATTTGGAGTTTCATCACATCGACCCTGCACGCAGCCTCGGTCTGGCACTGGCGCAAACCCCGGCCCCGTGGATTATTTCAGAGGAGGAAATCACTGAGGCCACCTTGAAAGCGCCCACAAACACGCGGGCCCAGGTCCGCTCTCGCGCCATGCAATTTTTACGCCGCCAGCCGCTCGAATATTACGTGGATTGGGAAATCATTGGAGCCGACGGGGGTGATTCGCTTCATTTGCTTGATCCGTTTGATTCCTCTCCGCGGGAAGCAGAAGTGTGGAGCAAAACTGTGGGCGACCCGTCCCAGAAACCTGCTTCGAGAAAAAACAAAACGTGGTGACGGTTCGGACGAATTCCAAAACATTTGCCTTATTATGTCATTGCCTCCATTGATTTTGATTCATGGATATCCCTTCGACCACACCATGTGGAGGCTGGTTGCCGAGGCCTTGAAAAATAAAGTCAAGGTGATCGCGCCCGACCTTCCCGGCTTTGGTGATAATCCGATAGAGACCGCGGAACCCTCCATCGATTTGATGGCAGACGCCGTCGCAAAACTTCTCGATTTCCACAATACTGGCCGTGCGGTGATCGCGGGCATGTCGATGGGCGGATACGTGGCTTTGGCTTTCGCCCAGCGCCACGCGGAGCGCATGGCCGGGTTGGGTTTGATCAGCACCCAGGCAGCGGCGGATTCCAACGAAGCCAAGCAGGCGCGAAAAAATTTAATCGATAAAGTGCGGCGCGAAGGAACACGGATCGCGGTGGACGCTTTGCTGCCAATGCTTTTCTCCGAGGCAAATCAAAGCCGGAAGGAACTGTCGAATTTCGCGATCGAAGGCGCCGGAAAAGCGGGAAGCGACGGAATCTGCTGGGCGCTCGGAGCGATGGCGAATCGTCCGGACCTAACATCGCAGCTTCGTTCGCTCCAGGTGCCCGCGCTGGTGCTGCACGGCGCCGAGGACAAAATAATTCCGGTCGATCGCGCCCGTGAACTGGCTCAAACCATTCCAGACGCAAAATACGTTGAGATTGTAGGCGCTGGTCACGCGTTGCCCCTCGAAGCTCCAATGGAAGTGGCCGAGGCCTTGTTTGACTTGGTTTCACGTTCAGAAACCGCGTTACATCGTTCCCCCAAACGCGATCCGCACGCCGACGGTTTGCCCGGAGTCACCTGGGCTCCCACAGAGCGCGGACTCTGATCGCGCGACAAATTTATTTTCGTTACAGTTCATCCATGCCAGACGAATTAAGCAAGGCGGTGC
>JBDSIW010000611.1:0-4205 GCA_039917795.1 Verrucomicrobiota bacterium
CCGGGACCGGAGTTGCTCGAAAAAATCGCGGAGTGCTACCAGGTCACGGTCGAGCAGATGGTGGAGGATTTGAATCCAGACCGGGGCGCAAGCGCGGACAGCAAGACGCTGCATGACATCGAGGTGATGGCGAATGAGCCCACGGTCATTAACCTGGTGAACCTGATCATCTCGACCGCTCTGCGCGAGCGCGCGAGCGATATTCACCTCGTGCCGTTCGAGGATTTTATTCAGCTCCGGTATCGGATCGACGGCCTGCTCCAGGAAAAACCGCCGCCCTCCAAACAACTTCATGCCGCGCTTGTTTCGCGCATCAAGATTATGGCGGACATGAATATTGCCGAGCGGTTCATGCCGCAGGATGGGCATATCCAGATCCATCATCGCAGTTCCCGCGTCGATATCCGGGTGGGGACGATGCCGACAATTTACGGCGAAAGTCTGGTGATGCGGCTCTTGGAAAAGAATACCAAGCTGCTGACCCCTTCGGAGCTTGGCCTGGATAAAAACCGCGCGGCTCTGCTATCAAAACTGGTCGAGAAACCGCACGGACTTTTTCTCACCACCGGCCCGACCGGCAGCGGCAAAACGACCACGCTTTATTCCATCCTTCAGGGCATTTACGCGCCGGAAAAAAAAATCCTGACCATTGAAGATCCGGTGGAATACGAACTTCCGGGCGTGGCCCAGATTCCGGTGAGACCCAATCGGAATTTCACCTTCGCGACGGGACTGAGGGCAATTCTGCGTCAGGATCCCGACGTCGTGATGGTTGGGGAAATTCGCGATTCTGAAACGGCCGAGATCGCCATCCGCGCCGCGCTCACCGGCCATCAGGTATTCAGCACGCTGCACACGAACGATTCCACCGGGGCAGTGACACGATTGCTGGACATGGGCGTGGAGGCGTTTCTGATTTCGTCGTCGCTGGAAGGCGTGCTCGCGCAACGATTGGTGCGCAAGATTTGTCCGCATTGCCGTGTGGAAGCGACCGTCACCGCGGCCATGGCGAGCAAATTGCAGGCGCTCGGCGCGCGAGAATTGAAACAGGTTTTTTACACTGGCAAAGGCTGTGACGAATGCCGCGGCACGGGGTATCGCGGGCGCATCGGCATTTTCGAACTTCTCGAAATCACGCCGCATTTGCGCGAATTGATCCTTCAGAAGCGTTCCAACACCGAGCTGAAAGCCACGGCGCACAAAACGATGATCACGATGCACCAGGACGCTTTACAAAAAGCAGCGGACGGAATCACGAGCCTGGAAGAAATCATCCGCGTGTCATCCGGAGATTCGTTGGAATGAAAACGTTTCAATACGAGGCGGTCGAATTCAGCGGCACAACGGTTCGCGGGGTGATTGACGCCGACGACCGGAAGGGCGCGCTCCAATTGCTCGGCAAGCGCGGGCTCTTTCCGTCGAGCCTTGAAGTTTCAAAAGCCAATGGAACCGTGGTCGCAAGTTTGCCCAGGCAGGAAATTCGGCGGCGGGAAATTCGTTTCGGCACCGGCATCAAGCGAAAGGAAGTGACGGCTTTCACGCGGGAAATGGCGGCGTTGTTGGGAGCAGGAATTCCGATTCCGCAGGCGCTTGATGGTCTCGGCGACGAGGAGGAGAACGTCGCGCTCAAGGAAATGATCCTGAGAATCGCCGTCTCCGTTCGAAAAGGGACCGCAGTTTCCGCCGCGATGGAAGAACACCCTAAAGTTTTCAACAAACTTTACGTCAGCATGGTTCGGGTGGGCGAAGAGGCGGGCGCGCTGCAAAAAGTGATGGCGGATCTGGCCGAATTGCTCGAGCACGAGGACGAGGTTCGCAGCGAGGTCTCCGCGGCGGTCGCCTACCCGGTGTTCGTCCTGGGCTTTGGAATTCTTACCGTCGCCGTGTTGCTTACCGTCGTATTGCCGAAACTCTTCAGCATGCTGCAGGAAATGCTCACCATTCTTCCGTTGCCGACCCTGATCCTTTTGAAGATCAGCTCGGTGCTGCACCAGTATTGGCCGGGGATTTTGATCGGCCTGGCAGGAACGGTTGCGGCGTTGCGCTGGTTTTTAAAGCGGCGGGAAGGCGCGGAGTTCTGGGACAAATGGAAATTGCGCCTGCCGGTGATGGGTGGAGTTTTTCGGACCGCGGCGCTGAGCCGTTTCGCCCGGACCCTCGGCACGCTGGTCAAAAGCGGCGTGTCACTATTGCCGGCGCTGAAAATAGTTGAGAACACAATCGGAAATCTGGTGTTGGCAAGAATGATCTCCCAGGTGGCAGAGGAAACGCGCGGAGGCGATTCACTGGCGGCACCGTTGCGCAAGCTGGGAATTTTTCCAAAGAACGTGATTCAAATGATCAACGTCGGGGAGGAAACGGGAAAGCTCGACGAGATGTTGTTGAAAGTCGCGGACATCGAGGAACGCCACATGCGCGCGAAGACGAAGACGCTGGTGTCGTTGCTGGCGCCTGCTTTGATTCTCGTGGTCGGCGCGCTGGTGGGATTCATGGTTATTGCGCTGTTGCTGCCAATTTTCAAGATGAGCCGGGCAATACATTAAGCGGTAAACACATCAAACTTATGAGAATTTTATTGAGCCCGGGCGTGATTGAAAATGGTAGCCGCCGACGTAAGGAAGTGGATTCGAGCGCGAATGATTGTTCCCGGCATCCGCCTCGTCACCTCGTCGGCTACACGCGCAACGGTTTTCGCGCGGACGGGTTCACGCTGATTGAAATCATGGTGGTGGTCGTGATTCTTGGAATTCTCGCCGCTACCATTATTCCGCAGTTCATGGGCACCACGCATGATGCGAAAGTAGGAACAGCCAAATCGAACGTTGCCGAGATCGAGGCTGCACTGGAAAGATTTAACATCCAAATGGACCGCCATCCGACAACCGAGGAAGGTTTGAAGGTTTTGGTCGAGGCTCCGCCCGGCGAGGAATCAAAATGGCGCGGTCCTTATGTCAAAATGCTTCGCCCTGATCCGTGGGGGCATCCTTACCAATACCGGGAATCGGGAACCCATCGGGCCTCTGGATTCGATCTCTGGTCGCGCGGAGCGGATGGCGCAGACGGTGGCGAGGGCGAAGGAGCTGACATCGGCAATTGGTGACATCCCCGCGGCGGTGCCTGATCGAATGAACTTTTTTTCCCAACGAAATCGACGCCGTGGTGCTAGTGGCGGCTGCGTTGGGAAATTTCTTCCAACTCCGAGTTGCTTTAATCTTAATCCTGATTTCAATCCCGTTCGTAATCGCTCTGGAGCCGGGCGGGAAGAGAGTCGAATCCGAATTGAGATTACGAGTAAGAATCCGGGCGGCGCAGCATTGGCCGGATTCACTCTGCTCGAACTCATGGTTGTCTTGGTCCTGATGGCGATTATGTCCGCGATGATCGTTCCAGAAATGAAGGGCAGCCTCGAGGACGCCGTATTGCGGTCCACGAGCCGCGATCTGGTCAGCGTGCTGAATCTCGCCTACAGCCGCGCGGTATCGGTCAACCAGGTCCATCGGGTCCGGCTCGATCCAGCGAGCGGCAAATACTTTGTGGAAACACGCACTCGCGGAGCGCAGGAATTTTCGCCGGTCAGGGATGTTTCCGGAAGTGAAGGGACATTGGACCGCCGGATTTCCATTCAGATTTTTGCTTCAAACGAAGATTCCTCCCCGGATCGGAATGAATCCGTGAATTTGAACCCGACAAATTCGTTCGAAGAACCGGAGAGCGAAAACACCATTTCGTTTTATCCGGACGGAACCGCGGATCGCCGCGACATTCAACTTCGGGATCGGGCCGGTTTCCAGGTTGCACTCCAGATTAATCCCATCACAGCGAGAGTCCGGGTTGTGGAAACGGAGCGTCACTGATGAAGAATCACAGTCAGGCCGGATTTTCGCTGATCGAAATCATGTGCGCTATTCTCATCCTGGGCGTCGCGCTGGTGGGGCTTACGCAGGGAATCACGACCGCGCTCAGTTCAAGCAAAGAGTCCGAGATTCAAACTGCCGCCTCACTGATCGCGGCCGGGCAAATCGAAACTTTTCGTGCCGAAGAATATTTCGTAGATGGCGTAACCGAAGGCGATTGCGGCGATGAACTCCCTCTTTATCGGTGGAAGCAAACGGTCAGCAGCGCCGATATCGATGGTTTGCACGAGATCGCGGTTGTCGTCGAGAACGCCAATACCGGGAAAATGATTTGCGACCTGCGGACGCTGC
>JBDSIW010000612.1:0-4445 GCA_039917795.1 Verrucomicrobiota bacterium
GTACCCACGATGGATGTTGCGGAATGGGGAAAGCACCAGCACGAAATGCACGCTCGGGTCGCGCCGGTTCGCGCGGCGGAGTATGGCCTCCCGATCTTTCGGGTTTGCAGCTCGGGAATTTCACAATTGGCGGACGCACACGGCAGAGTTTACATCTCCGCGCCCTTTCCCGGCGACGAGGCGATGCTGGCGGGAAAACTGGAATTGAACGGAACGGGTCATCGTCCGCTGGATCATTGGCTTGCGCCCTTGTCGGTGGCCGTCACGGCTGGCGCGGGAGTTTGGCTGGCCATTCGCGCACTTCTCGGAAAACGAAGAATTGCAGGCGAGAACTCCAGAATTACCGCACCAAAATCATGAAAACTTTCCTGCGGTTTTTTCTGCGCTTTTTCTTTCGTTTTCGCGCCTACAACGAAAGCGTGCTCAACACACCCGGCCCGGTGCTGCTCATCCCGAATCACATTTCGTGGTTCGATTGGCTGTTCCTTGGCGTCTGCTTGGAAGGAGATTGGAAATTCGTCACCTCGAGCACGACCGCGCAAACCAGCTGGGCGCATCGCTTTCTCATGGTCAATCGCTTCACTTTTCCCGTGGAAACGGACTCGCCTTATGCGGTCAAGCGCATGGCGGAATATTTGCAAGGCGGCGGGCGGCTCGTGCTGTTTCCCGAGGGCAGACTCTCGCAAACCGGCAGCCTGATGAAACTTTTCGACGGCACCGGCTTTCTCCTCTACAAAACGAACGCGAAGGTCATCACCTGCTATTTGCGCGGCGCGCATCGTTTGCCCCTTTCGCCGCAGCCCGGCTGGAAAAAAGTTTTCATCCGCGTCACCGCGCACTTCAGCGACGTGCTGGTTCCAACGAAGCCGGAACATTCCAGCACCACGGAATCGCGCCGGCACCTGACCAACTGGCTGCGCGATAAACTGGTCGAGCAACAATTCTGGATCGAGATGGAGTTCGGATCGGATACGGTGCTTTCCGCCGTGACGCAAACGGCGCGCACCATTCCGAATCATGTGGTGCTCGAGGATGCCACGCGCCAGCGCCTGAGTTATCGCAAGCTCATGGTGGGCGTGGATTTGATGGCGCAACGCTGGGCGAAATTGCCCGGCAACTCTAGCGAACGCGTCGGCGTCCTGCTGCCAAACGTAAACGCCCTGCCCGTGACGCTGTTGAGCTTGTGGGCTTCCGGAAAAGTTCCAGCGATCCTCAATTATTCCACGGGCCCCGCCACCATGCTCATCTGCGCGCAGCTCGCCGGGCTGAAGCGAATGATCACCTCAAGGACTTTTCTCGAAAAAGCCAAACTAAATATTCAACCGATGGTCGAGGCGGGAATTGAATTCATTTACCTCGAAGAAGTCCGCGCCACCATTTCGAGCGGCGACAAATTTCGGGCGTGGTTGCGAAACGTCTTTTTGCAAACGTCCTCGTATCCAGCTCCGCGTTCCGAAGACACGGCGGTCGTCCTTTTCACCAGCGGTTCCGAGGGAATCCCCAAAGGAGTGGAACTGACGCATCGCAATCTTCTGGCGAACATCCGGCAAATGCTGGCGATCACCGACCTCGTGGACCGGGATCGGTTTTTCAACGCGTTGCCGATCTTTCATAGTTTCGGCCTGACCGTCGGCACGTTGTTGCCATTAGTGCGCGGGCTTTACGTTTTCATTTATCCATCGCCGTTGCATTACCGCGTCATTCCAACGGCGTTTTATGATCTGAACTGCACGGTAATGTTTGGCACCAACACCTTTCTGAACGGCTACGCCCGCAAGGCGCACGCCTATGATTTTCGCACGCTGCGCTATCTGTTTGCCGCCGCCGAAAAACTGCAGGAAGCCACCGCCAATACCTGGGCGCGACGCTTCGGCGTGCGCATTCTTGAAGGCTACGGCGCGACGGAATGCAGCCCGTGTGTCGCGGTCAATACTCTGCTTTCGCCCGCGTTCGGCACGACCGGCAGACTGGTCCCCGGAATGGAATATCGCTTGGAACCGGTCGAAGGTGTTTCCGAAGACGGTAGCCGCCGAGGTGACGAGGCGGATTCTGGAAATGCCGAACACTATTCCCGCCTCCTCACGTCGTCGGCTACGATAACTAAAGGAAGGCTCTTTGTGCGCGGACCCAATGTCATGCGCGGCTACCTCAATGCCGACGCGAACGAGAAATTCAAGGCGCTCGGCGGTTGGTACGACACCGGGGACATCGTCAGTGTCGATGCCGAGGGATTTTTCCAAATTCTCGGACGCTTGAAACGGTTCGCTAAAATCAGCGGCGAGATGGTCAGCCTCACTGCCGTCGAAGATGCGCTGGCGGGCGCGTTTCCACAGTACGGATTGCGCTGCCAGATCGCAGTCGTGACGCGGCCCGACGAAGACCGGGGCGAGGCATTGATCGCGGTTACAAACGAATCCCGGCTGCAACTCGAGGAAATCCGCGCGGCGATCAAGGCCAAGGGTTTGAGCAATCTCGCTGTGCCGCGGGAAATCAAGATAGTTCGCGAAATCCCCAAACTCGGGACGGGAAAAGTGAATCATCGTGAATTGCAGAAGCTTCTGCTCGAACTTGCTTGAGCCGCGAATGAACTCAAGTTTAACCACCGCCTTAATCGTCGCATTCCAAACGATGGGATTTTCTTTTGCCTCCAAAGCCTCCACTTCAACCGAATGCGTGGTGCTGGTTCATGGATTGGGGCGGACGTCGATGAGCATGAAACGGCTCGAATGGAACCTGGCGCGCGCCGGTTATCAAACCGTCAATGTTTCGTATCCGTCACGCGATCGCAGTGTTGAGCAATTAGCGGAAGTTTATCTGCAAGATGTCGTTGCCCGGAAAATGGTGAGCGCCGCGACCAAAGTCCATTTTGTCACCCATTCGATGGGCGGAATTATTCTGCGCTAATATTTATCCAACCACACAATCGAAAACCTGGGGCGCGTGGTCATGCTGGCTCCGCCCAACCGAGGCAGCGAAGTCGTCGATCAACTCAAGCGCGTGGCAATCGGCCGATGGATTTTGGGACCAAGCGGATGTGAACTCGGCAGCGGTCCCGACGGTTTGCCCAGTCGGCTTGGCGAAGCGAATTTCAATTTAGGCGTCATCGCGGGCGATTGTTCGCTCAATCCTTTCTTCTCGGCCATTTTGCGCGGGCCCGACGATGGAAAAGTTTCGGTCGAGAGCGCTCGGATTACGGGGATGACAGATTTTCTCGTCGTGCATCACAGCCACACGTGGATGGCGTGGAGATCAAAAACGATTTCGCGGATTTTAAATTATTTGCAATGTGGCCAATTCGTTCGGAATGATGTCGCGCTTCCAAATGCGTGATCAAGCATGACCGAGGAACTTCAAATGCGCATTTTCGGCGGCGAGGAACTGCCAACGCTAATCTATCTTCCGGGCACTCACGGCGATTGGACCTTGAATGGCGGGTTTCGGCGGAAAGTCGCAAATCGCGTCCGGCTCATCGAATTCACCTTTCCGCGCACGCTTGAATGGTCGCTTGAAGATTACGCATCCAATGTAGAGCAAAAACTGGCTGAAAATAATATTGGGGCCGGATGGATTCTCGCGGAATCGTTCAGCTCTCAGATCGCCTGGGCAATGGCGGGAAGGAATTCAACAGACTTCCGCATTCAAGCGATGATTTTGGCGGGCGGATTCGTTCGCCACCCGGTTATTCCCTCGGTTCGCCTGGCAAAAACGCTCACGGAAAGAATTCCCCTTTGGCTCTTGCGAATGATGCTGAAGGGCTACTCGGTTTATGCGTGTGCGCGGGAAAATAATTCCATCGAAATCCGCGCGGAATTGAAAGAATTTGTCGAACGCCGCACGAAAGACGATCTGCGCGCTGCCGCCCACCGGCTTGATCTGATTGCGCACAGCGATTTGCGTTCAATCGCGCGTGCCAGCAAGGTTCGGCTGTTCTATTTGACGGGATTGGTCGACCCGATTGTTCCGTGGCCGCTCGTGCGACCGTGGGTGAAGAAGAACTGCATGGGTTATCAAGATGAGCGAATTTTATTCGGCTCTGATCATCATGTTTTGGGATCTGCAAAAAAATCTTCCGAACAAATTCTGCGGTGGATGACCCATTCGAGAGATCAGCAATAAACGACCAAAAGGAAAGCCGCCGCTTAAAAAGTATTTTTCGTGACGCTTACGATGTCATTGAATTGTCATTCAGGCGAAAGAATACTGTCGCGGTGCGATCAAACCTTCAGTGTGTGCGGTCAAACCTTCCGTGATGCTTGTTTCTCACCGTTTCGAGTCTTGGAGGAGGCCGGAGCGTAGCGCAGGCCGACGTAAAGACTCGAAACGGTGGGGCGTTTCCGGCGATTTTCCCGCTGTGAAAAATATCAACAACTCATTCACCGTCATGCTGCCCCTTTCATTCGCGATGTGCTAAAACGCTTCCGTGACCGCTCGATCACCGCCGCCCA
>JBDSIW010000613.1:0-8465 GCA_039917795.1 Verrucomicrobiota bacterium
TGGTGATTAACGAGCGCTCCTTTTCGGTAGGTGGCGGCTTGTTTTCCGGCGGCATTTCCCGGGTCTGAACATTGTGCAGGACTCGTTCCCAAACGGGGCGGTTGGTCATGACCGAGGCAAGATTCTCATAGGCTTGCAAGGAAAGGTCGGCCTTTTTCTTCATCTCTCCATGGCAGCTGTAACAATATTTTCCCAGCAGCGGCTTGATATCCCGCTCGAACTCACGCTTGGAAATTTCACCCTTATCCTTTTTTGCGAAACCCGTGGCGAAACCAACCTGTGCGAGCGCCACACCGAGCAGAACGGATACGATGCGCCGCCGCATAGTTCGCCGACCAAAGTTTAATTGGAAACGCATTGTCCTGATTTCAACCGCGATTTGTCATGAAACCCGATTCTGTGACAGAGCAGAGACGATGATCTGTCGTATCCATTCGACTTAATCGACTAATTTTGATCTTTCTCAGCATACAAGTCGTCCGCCGTTGCCTGTCCGTACGGCTGGCTAAGTTTATGCTTTTTATGGGAACATGAAAGCAGCAATCTTTTTAGAGAGAGACGGAATCCTGAACGCGGCCCGAACCGAAAAGGGAGAGCAGAAACCACCTTTGACCTTCGAGCAATTTAAAATCAACGAACGAGCCATCCTGCCTTTGCGCCTCCTGAAGGCGGCCGGTTTTCTGTTGATTGGGACCACGAACCAACCCGAGATATCAGAGGGAAATCTTTCCCGCTGGGATCTGGACCAAATGCACAATTCGATTCGCCGGACTTTTTTGCTCGATGATATTCTGTTTTGCCCGCACTCGAAGGAAGATGAATGCCCGTGCCGCAAACCGGGGTCAGGACTTTTTTCCGAGGCGGCGTTCAAATGGCATATTGAGTTGGAACAATCTTTTGTGGTCAGTGACAAATGGCAGGACGCGGAAGCCGCGCGGATCATTGGCGCCACATCGCTATTGATTAAATCTCCCTGGATTGGTGATGGCCATCACGACTTTGTGCTGCCGGATTTAGCTGCCGTGGCGAAAAAAATCCAGCAACTACAACCGGTGGGCAACGCGATGGTTGCCTAAAACTTGACCCCGATTGAAGAGCGGATCTGCAGGTCGTTATTGCCGACGTTCGCGGCTGGTTGTGTATCGTAAAGATCGAGCACAGTCAGATTGAACGAAAGATTCTCCAGCAGCCAATAACGTAGATTGCTCTCGATGCGAAAGCGAAAATCCCTTTGGTTCACCTGCGGAAAGAGTTCAAGTTTTTCGTCAAACGTCAAAGTTTTTGAGATCTTCCACGTAAAGTCTTCGGCGAAACGGTAATAAAATCTCTCGGTTCGCGTGTCGTCCTGGAGATATTGCACCTGATAGTTCATCCCAATTTCGGCGTTCAAAACCATGTTGCTGCGCGCGAGCACATGGTAGCCAATTCCCGGCCCAAGTTCGTAGCGAAGATCGATTTTCCGGATTTCGTCATAGCCCGCGCCAAAAAGGTTATAGACAAAAAATTTCCGCTTTTTCCCCAAATCAAAATCGGTCTTCGATGTTCCATCCATGCGGTTGGCCGATAAATCCGTCCTTGAACGGCCATGATCGAGATCGGTGGTCACGGTTCCGTAGGCCGAATTGAAATCGAAAGTGTTGCGAAACCGGTCCACGTATCTGGGCTTAGCGTTCGGACCGGTGTCCGCCACCGGTGCGTAAGTGATTTTGAAGCGCCCGTAATAAAGCTCTCGCCTCGTGGCGCTGAGTCCCACATCCGCGCCCAGTTGCGCATCGCCGTGCCACGACGACGGACGCTTCGGTTTCACGGGCGTCTTTGGCGCCGGGACGCCAACCGCCACTGCGGCCGGAGCCTGGACCGCTTTGACGACCGGAACTGCATTCGTGGCGGGCGCAACGGGAGCGACATTGGTGACAACGACTGGAGCGGGAGGCGGAATGATTTCGCGCGACTGAATTTCCACCAGGGGAATGGGAACCTCCTTGGCCCAACTGGTTCCGAGCACCACTTGGTTCGTATTTTCAGAAATGATCTTGCCCGTGATTTTATCGCCGTTGCGCAACTTCAGCGCCACCGTTTGGGACTGGAGCGCAATTGACGGCAAAATCCAAAGCAGGCCCATCAGCGCGGCCAGTTTCGAAAAATTATGGTTTCGAGATTTGTGCATCCTGGGCCGGCAATTTGGGCGCTGGGGTTTTGGGAAGATCATTCAGGGTCGGGCGGCGAATTCCGCCCGCGACCAGGATTTTGCCCTCGTCATCAATCCGCAGAACCGGGCGGGTGGACGAGTATTCATGCACCTGTTGCGTGACGACATCGCCATCCGGATTAATCACACTGTAATTGAACGCGCGCGCGCCAATCTGGTGCAGGACGTGCAGGTTGCTGAATTTGTCGAGCTGCGCCTCGGGTTTGCTGAAAGAAACCATCGGCGCGATTGGGAAGACGCGGAAAACAGTCGTGCCTGTCGCGTCGGTCAGCCGCAAATACAATCGCATCTGCCTCATGTAAATCGCCTGCTGCAAAATATATTTGCGCATCTCCGGTTGCGCATTGGTGGCGGAATTGGGAACGCCGAAATCGAGCTCCTTTAATTTTGTGCCGTTGATGATGTCGAAGACCGCAGGGCGGCTGGTAATCTCCTTATCCCATTGTGGAATCTTCAGGCTTGCTGTGATCTGGTAACGGCCGGCCTGCCGAAAATCGAAATACGGTGTAAGATTCACTCGCTTGGTTCCCGTCTGGGATGATTCCAGGGTGAACTCTCCCGCCACCGGCACATCGCCGAGTTGAGAGACCACGTAGTGATCCTTCGCCTCAATTGAAAACGTGAGCCAGTCATCCTCTTTCCCGAAGGCAAGAGTTTGCCCAGAGCGATTGGTGATGCGCACCGCCACACGCAGATCTTCGTTGGACAGAAACTGTTCCTGCTCCAAAGACAGTTCAACCGAAACGGCGTTTACTTGCGCTCGAAGATTGGGCGCAAACGCGGCCCAAACGAGCAGAAGTAATGAAAATATTTTCATTGAACGAGTCTAGAGTTGTGCTGCTCAGGAGCAAGTCGCAAAACCATTTCGTAAGGCTTGCCCGCAATCTCCTAAGCGCCATTATCGACGAGTCGCCCTCTGGAGATATTCACGCAGAACCCTCGGCCAGTCGGGCAAATCGCTTTTTGATTTCCTGGTTCACAAAAACTGGAGTCATCGCGCGCAAACATTCCATCGGCTTTTCGTAGGAGCAAAAATTTTTCATGCACGGGCTGCACGGCAGCGGGATGCGCAGGGATTGTTCGATTTGCCGATAAGGTCCGGTGCGCCGTGGATCAGTCGGACCAAACAATGCCACAACCGGTTTGTCCAGGGCCGCGGCGACGTGCATGGGCCCGGTGTCGTTTGTGACGATGAAATCGCTTCGCCGTATCCACTCCACCATTTCCGGCAATGAAGTCTTGCCCGCGAGATTCAGACAACGCTCAGGGTCCGTCTGGGAAATAGTTTGGGCGGCTTCTTTGTCTTCCATTCCGCCGAGAATAACGAAGCGCGCTTCCGGATCCTCCAACGCCAGGCGATTCACCAGCTCTGAAAAATATTCCACGGGCCACCGTTTGTTGAGCCAGCGCGCCCCGGGATTGATCGCAATCCAGCGGGCCGCCTTGTTGGCAATCGTCTCGATCCTGTCCTGGACCTTGGAGCGCGGAGGCAACCACGTGAAATGATGGTGTATTGGCACGCCGAGGGATTTTACGACGGCGAGATACCAATCGACGGCATGAGTGACGGCCGAGGGTCGAGGCACCGCGTGGTCGTAGAAACCAAGCGCGCCTTCGCGCGAATCGGCCACGCCAACGGTGGATTCGCCGTTCGCCAGCCAGGCAAAGGCTCCGCTGCGGGCCAGTCCTTGCAGATCGATGACCAGGTCGAAATTTTTCCGGCGCATTTCAAAAATGCTGCGGAGCATTTCGTTCCAATAAAAAGGGGAGGACCAGCGACGGCGATGGAAGGAAAATATCCCGTGCAGGTCCGGATCGTCCTCCAGCAAAGGCAAAAGTCTGGAATCCAGCCACCAATAAATTTCGCTTTTGGGATAATGGAGTTTGAGCAGCCGAAGAACGGGCAGGGCTTGAATCACATCCCCGAGCGAGCTTGGTTTTAGAATAAGAATTTTCAAGAACGGGAACCAATCTACACAACAGTCCTGTCGAAATGAGAATGGCCGATGTTGAATGCCTTCGCTTATTTTCCCACGGCGAGGCGTTCCGCCAGGCGCGCGGGCAAGCCAGCGGCAAGGATTTTTTTCTGCGCCCCCGCGATGTCGTAATCCAGTTTCCGCAATTCAATGGAACCTTCGTCCATGTCATAGACCACGTATTTCGCATTGGGATCCCCATCACGCGGTTGTCCGACACTTCCCACATTGATGAAATATTTGCGGCCTGGCTCCACTTTGAATTTCGAATAGGTCCCGCCGCGCACGACGCTGTCACGAATAAAAGCAGCGGGAACGTGCGTGTGGCCGAAAAAGCAGACGCTCGTATTCTGGTAGGTAAAACTTGCCGCGGCGGCGAGCCTGTCGAAGACGTATCCCCAGCGCTGCGGCACGTCCAGCGTCGCGTGAACAATGGAGAAACTTGCGACCAAACGAAGGTACTTCAGCTCGCTCAGCCATTGCTTGTCATCCGCCGTCAGTTGCTTGCGTGTCCAATTGACAGCCTCGGCAGCGTGCGGATTGAAGCCTTCAAGATTATCATCCGACGAGCAATATTCGTCGTGGTTGCCTTTCACGCAGGGAATATTCATGCCGCGCACGATATCCAGGCATTCTTTCGGATTCGCGTTGTAACCCACGACATCCCCCAAACAAGCCACATGCGTGCAGTTCTGTTCCTTGATATCGTCGAGCACGACTTGGAAAGCCTCAAGATTGGCGTGGATGTCAGCGATAATTGCGTACTTCATTCAGTCCCCAGTTTACCTAATTATTTCAAAACCGCGAAATTCATTTTTTACTTCCGACCACATGACCGCCTCGTTGCGAATAAAACGGCCCGCTTCCGAATCCTGGATGGCGTGGTGAAATCCTTCCAGTTCCGCACGGGCTCCCTCGCAAACCAGTTCCACCCGTCCGTCTTCCAGATTGCGTACCGTCCCGGTTACTTCAAAGCCATTGGCGACCGATTTGACGGTGTATCGGAAACCGACATTTTGAACCCGTCCCGTATAGTAAATCTGCAGGCGCTCCCGTTTCATATCCGATTTCGCGCAGGGCGAATGAAGCCACATCCGCATCCTCCGGCGCAACGAATTTTGTTGGTTTATCCATCAATAGCAAGAAGGCGTTCGCTGAACGGATCTTCCGGATCAACCTCAGCCATTAACCATGGCTCATGGCGCTTCAGCGGGCGAAAACCAGCTTGCGTTCCTTGTCCGTGAGAACTTTCCAGTTATCAGAGAGAATTTCTCCCAGAAAAAGTCCGCCTATTTGCACGCGTACGAGACGCAACGTCGGATGGCCGATTGCCGCTGTCATACGACGAACCTGCCGGTTTTTTCCCTCAACCAGCTCCAGACCAATCCAGCAATCCGGCACGGACTTGCGAAAGCGAATGGGCGGGTTTCTTGGGGGAAGAATGGGCTTGGGTTGCAGCAACCACGCACGACACGGAAGAGTTTTTCGCCCTTGGACCAAGACGCCTTTGCTTAGCTTTTCTAAATCCTCAGGCGATGGCAGCCCCTCCACCTGGACCCAGTAAATTCTTTGGTGTGCCTGATCCGGATGCAGGAGCCGTTGATTGAGCTCGGCTTCGTCGCTCAACAACAAAAGCCCTTCAGAATCGGAGTCCAAACGGCCAAGAGAGTAAATGTCTTTTGGAAATCCAAATTCCGCAAGCGTCCGGTTTCCCGAACCATCCTCAGTGAATTGTGAAATCACTCCGTAGGGCTTGTTGAAGGCAATCAGCATTGAAACCTGTTTCCCACAAACCCATCGCGATGAACAGCCAGAACGGGAATTTCCCTTCTTCATCGCGCGACTGAAATTCCTTTCGCTTGGACAGCCGTTGTCTGAGGGGTGGTTCTAATCTCCAGGCAAAGAAAGGTATCTATGTCGAACAAAGAACAAATGGAACTGGGATTCAACGGAGCTGTCATCTGTCGCGTGGCCGACCCGAAGCAACGCCGGAGAAACCGCGCACAGTGGTGGTTCAAGCAAATGCGCCGTGCCGTGGATTGCGCCATGGAATGGGAGCCGTCGCCCAGCGCGCGAGCCGAACAGGTTCACATAAAACTGGCGCCGCGCTGGTAAAAGCAAAAACTGGAACCGCCTTTTCGTCGCCGCTTCGTTTTGAACGCGGTCCATTTCGCTCCGCTGACAAATGACCCTGGAGGCGTTGACGGGTGGACTTTAAACTTTGCAATCAGGGTGGCGTGGCGTAGAAATTTCGTCCCGCTGTGGCGGGGATGAATGAAACCTGACGTGGAAATCTACGACACCACCCTGCGCGACGGCTCGCAGGGGGAAGGTATTAATTTTTCTGTCGCGGACAAAATCCGAATTGCCGAAAGACTCGACGCGTTCGGCGTGCATTACATCGAGGGCGGATGGCCGGGCAGCAATCCGAAAGACATCGAGTTTTTTGCCCAGGCCAAAAAGAAGAAGTTTAAAAAAGCCCGGCTCGCTGCGTTTGGCTCGACTCGAAAAAAAGGCATGGCGGTGGAGCAGGATGAGCAGGTTCGCTTGCTCATCGAAGCCGGCACTCCTGTGGTCACCATTTACGGCAAGACGTCCATGCTGCACGTTAAAGAAGTTTTGCGCTGTACGCCGGAAGAAAATCTCGCGATGATCGCCGACACGGTCCGCTTCCTGAAAGAAAACGGGAAGTTCGTAATCTACGACGCCGAGCATTGTTTCGACGGCTACAAGCTTAATCCGGAATACGCCCTCGCCACCTGGCACGCCGCGGAAAAAGCGGGCGCGGATTTTGTGGTGTTGTGCGATACCAATGGCGGTTGCCTGCCGAATGAAATTGCCGCCATCACGAAAATCGCGGTCAGCAAATTGAGTTGCAAGGTCGGCATCCACACGCACGACGACATCGGGCTTGGCGTGGCTAACGCGCTCGCTTCGCTGGAGGTTGGCGCGACTCACGTTCAAGGCACCATTAATGGATATGGTGAACGCACCGGCAACTGCAGCCTTACCAGCGTCATCCCATGCGTGGCCATCAAGCTGAAGAAATCCTCCGTGCCCGCGAAGTCGCTGGCGAAACTGAAGGAGCTTTCTCAATTCGTCGATGAGATCGCAAACCTCCGTCACAACCCGAGATTACCGTGGGTGGGCTCAGCGGCGTTCGCCCACAAAGGTGGGACACATGTAAACGCGGTGCAAAAATTGGCTTCGAGTTACGAGCATATTGATCCTTCGCTCGTGGGCAATGAGCGAAACGTGTTGATTAGCGATCTCGCGGGCCGCAGCAACATCGTCATGAAGGCGCAGGAGTTGGGTTTCAAACTCACGAACGACACGCCGGAATTGAAAGAAATTCTCAGTTCGATCAAGCAGCGCGAGCACGACGGTTTCGAGTATGAAGCCGCCGAAGCTTCCATGGCTTTGTTGATTCGCGGAATCCTGGAGCATAATCCCGAATTGCTTTTCACCGTGGACCAGTATCACGTCTCCATGCGACGCGACGCGAAGCAATCTATTTGCGAAGCGACCGTTCGCGTGCGCGTGGGAAAAAAAATTCACGACGAAGTTGCTGAAGGCGATGGTCCGGTGAACGCACTCGATGGCGCGTTGCGATCCGCCCTCGCGAAATCCTTTCCGAAGCTCAAGAAGGTTTCCCTGATCGATTACAAGGTCCGCATCCTTGACAGCGGTGCTGGCACCGCCGCCAAGACACGCGTGTTGATCGAGTCCAGCGACGGAAAAAACGTATGGGGCACCGTCGGCGTGAGCGAGAACATCATCGAAGCGAGCTTGCAGGCGCTGGTGGATTCCCTCGAATACGCGTTGCTAAAAAAATAGATCAGACAGAATTTACGGAATTCACAAAATTGGTTTCTTAAATGACGCTCAACCAAAAATAATTCTGTAAATTTGTTAATTCTATCTCAACCCATGTCTGAAATTCCCAAAGCCTACGAACCGCAAGCTGTCGAAGAAAAGTGGTATCAGTTCTGGCTCGATCAGGAATGTTTTGTCGCCGATCCGGCGCGTGTGAGTGAGAAGCGCCCGGCGTATTCCATCGTCATACCGCCGCCAAATGTCACCGGCATGTTGCACATGGGGCACGTTCTCAACAACACCATCCAGGACATTCTCTGTCGCAAAGCGCGCATGGACGGCAAGGAAGTTCTTTGGTTGCCCGGCACCGACCACGCGGGAATCGCGACGCAGATGCAGGTTGAAAAGGCGCTGAAAAAAGAAGAGCGCAAAACGAAATACGATCTCGGTCGCGAAGAATTTTT
>JBDSIW010000614.1:0-3541 GCA_039917795.1 Verrucomicrobiota bacterium
CTCCCGACGCGGTCAAGCGGGCCGCGCGCTCGGTTGCCGGAGCCAACCGAATTGAAGATGCCGAACGCGGCACTCTGGATGGACGGAGCGTTTATGAATTGGCCTTCAAGGAAAACGGCGTTCATAATGAGGTGCGAATTGCCGAGGACGGCACGATCGTTCAGCGAATCGGCGGAGGAACCCAGCTCGGCGCAATCGATACGCGGACCAAACTGACGGCGAAAGACGTGCCCGCGCCTGTTCGAAAAGCGATTCGCGCACAGGTGGGTTCCGGTGAAGTGAATGACATCGACCGCATGACCCTCAACGGAAGAACCGTTTACGAAGTGGGCTTTAAACGCGAAAAAGGTGGAGCCCAACACGAAGTTCGGATCGCGGAAGACGGAACGATCGTCAACGAAGCCGCAGGGGCATTGCGGAGATAATCCACTCATAGTAAAAACATTTAGCCGCTGGAAAAAATCCAGCGGCTTTTTTTTAAAAATAGCGAATTATCTCTGCGTCAAAATCCATTCCGCCAAAACTTTCACATCTCCCTCGGGAATCTGCGGGAAAGGAGGCATCGGAATCGATCCCCATAATCCCGATCCTCCTTGGGTAATCTGGCGCGAAATCCTCGAAATTGCTTCCGGATTCCCTTCGTATTTACCGGCCACATCTTTGAAAGAAGGACCAATAAATTTCCGGTCGATCATGTGACAATTAAAGCACCCGCCTTTTTGCATCAGTTGTTTCGCGTCGCTGGTCGCGGAAGCGGGAATTTCCTTTGCACTCAACGGGTTGATGACTTTGTTGGTCGATTCCGTCCCGTAATTCTGAGCGAGGTAATCCGCCAGATCCTCGATTTGTTCCGTTGGAACGGGCGCGCCATATTTCTCGATCATTTTATCAACGGCCCCTTTCCAAAACGCGCGCGGCATGGGCGGGTGGGTTGAGACGTATTCCGCTGAATGGCAGGTCAGACATTGTGCATTCGCAAGGTCTGCGCCATTGGCTGGTTTATACAGGGCTGTTTCGATCGGCAATTCGATCTTTAAAGGAGCGGACAGCGCGAGCCTCATGGCGGTGAAAACAACCAGAACCGCGATGGAATTTTTTTTCATGCGAAGAATTCAGACGGACTCGACCCGAAGCGTTTCGACCACGTTTCTCATATAGCCCGCAGGATTCCAGAGTGGATCGAGCGGTTGCGATTCGCCCACGCGATTGACCGCGCGGACCTTGAGTTCATGTTTTCCCGCTTCGAGACGAACGGGAATGGATTCCCACTGGCGGAAGGAATATTTGCCCAGGTCATTTCCCAATTTCGCGGGACGCCAATCGCCACCACCATTGATCGAATACAAAACTTCCCGGATGCCGCGCCCGCCATCGAAGGCAATTCCCTTGAGCGAAATCGGCTCGTTCGCTTTTACCGAAACGCCCTCCTTCAAATTTGTAATGAACGAGCGCACATTCAAACGCGTAATGGGAGTCGTCTTGCTCGGCGTCGTCCCGGGCTCGACGAATCCACAGTCGTTGTCGGGAATGCGATACGCCGGGTTCATCCAGAATGTGTTCAGCACTTCGTGAATCAAGTTGATTTCATTGACGTGTTTGACCCAGTAAGTGCCGAAATAGCCGGGCACCACCAGGCGCAGCGGAAAACCATTCAACATCGGCAAAGGCACGCCGTTCATTTCATAGGCCAGCATGACCTCGCCATCGAGCGCATGATCGAGTTCGAGCGACTTAACAAAATCCGGCGTTTTCTCTGCCACTGGCCGGTCAAGTCCATTGAAGGTCACTTGCCGCGCGGTCGCCTTAACACCTGCTTTCGCGAGCACATCCTTCAACCGCACGCCGCGCCACTTCGCATTCCCCATCGCGCCATTCCCCAATTGCCCGCCAGCCACTCGGGGCTGCGAAAAGCCGCGGCTATTGCCGGAGCATTGGCACACGGCAACCAGCTCAACCGGTTCAAACTTTCGCAAGTCCGCGAGGGAAAGATTCAGAGGCGAATTTACCAAACCTTTGATCTCCAGCCGAAATGTGTCTGGATCAATCGAAAGAGGAATGTCCGCCAAATGGTAACGCACGAAGAACGCGTCGTTTGGCGTAATGACGCCCTCGTTGAAAATGGAAAACGGCGTCTCGAGCTGAGGCGGGCGCGACGTGAGCAAAATCAGCGGGCGCTTCTGTGGATACTGAACGAGCTGCCGCTCCCCGTTGGCAAAAGGCAGCGTGACTCTTTCCCCGGAAAAAAGCCGGGTGACCGGAAGGGCGATACCTGCGGCGGCCAGTAATCCTCCCGCCCGAAAAAATTTCCGGCGATTCAATCCATGTCGGTGCGAATCAGAATTTGCCATGGAATAAAAATCAGTTCGAGAGGTTATCCCCAAATCACGGGTGCGGAACCTGGTCGTAATGTTTCCGCAACAAATCTTCGCCGAAATCGTTTTCGAAATCGCGCCAAACAGCGTGAACATGGTTGGCGTCGTTCTGGGTGTTGTCGTATTCCATCAGAAACGTCGGCCCCTGAATGCGATAATAATGTGGCTCGCCCCGTTCGGTGCCACCCGCCCAGCCAAAGTAAATTTTATCAATCCCGGCCTTCTCGATTTTCAAAAAATCTGCGTCGGCAATTTCCGAGCGGTTCCGGGTCAAATAATCTTTAATCAACTTCAACAATCCATCCGTTTGTTCCTTGGTCATTTGCGTTTGCGGCAGACCGGCCAGCGCGAGGGGCTGTACTTTTCGCATGTTGCCGGTCAAAACTTCCTTGGGTGCATCGGTGGAAAAGATCGCCGTTTTTCTCTGCTCTTCCGTGAGAGATTTTAATAGCTGGCGGCCCAAATCCTCTTCGCTCGCCAGCACGCGTACTCCTTTGCGCGGTCCTTCCTTGACCTCGCCGGGATTGGAGCCGAGGAACGAAGGCGTCGCCGAGATTTCTTTTCCGCCGGCAATGGTAAAGTTGATGGAAAGATGGTGACCTTCAACGCGCCAGCCCCACGATTCTGCGGATCCCGGGTTTCCAAAGACTGAGACGTAGTAAAGCTCCGGATCACGCTTCGGACTTTTGTTTTCCATGTCGAACAACACCAGCTCCAGGCTCATGATATTGGTGGCCTTTCCAAAACCGCCTTTGCTCAGACCGGACTTGAGCAAGAGCTTGGCAAGGTCGCGCTGCGGCGGAGTCATTTGCTTCATGGGCAAACCATTCCGGTCCTTGGGAATGAAATACCAATTGGCGTGCTCGTCGCCTTTCAAATCGAAGGACGCTTTCGCTTTCTGTTCAGGAGTGAGCGATCCCAAAAAATCGTTCACGGCTTTGGTCATATCCGCGACGGGATTGGCGGCCTGGGCTGGCGAGATTGCGAACCAGGCAAGCGCCAGGATCAAGGAGGTTGTGACGTGGGCAAATTTCATGCAAGCAGAGTCAAATCAATTGGCAAAGAAGGCAATGGGAAAATCACTTCGCCGGCTGTTTCGTGCGCTTTCACACGAGGTGTTCTGATCGATCCGAATGGCCGCGGAATTCATTCGAGGTTAGACATCGCCA
>JBDSIW010000615.1:0-5005 GCA_039917795.1 Verrucomicrobiota bacterium
TGATCGAAGTTCAATAATAGCGATTGAGATATTCCATTTTTTCAAAACCGGCCCGAAGCCGAAGGTAACGGTTTGGACTGGAACTCCGAGGACATTGCACACGAAGAAACAGCCAATTAAATGAAAAGCATTCGAAATGGCTGCGAAGGTGAGAATCAATACAGTTCCGTGCATAAAGATATTTGAGTCGCAATGGCTGTTAAATGTTAACGATCTGACAGGCCCGTTTGAACTTGTATTGAATCTCTATTTTTCCTGCGCTGGATTAAAACTATCGGCCAATGCTGTCAGAATAACGTAATTCTTTTTCCCTTTGCGTAATAGCGCATGTTTGCCGAAAAGAAAATCGTTCAATGTTACGTGCCGCGTTGGGTTGGACTCGCGGACGTTGTTGATGTTTATGCCGCCCCCCTCTATATCTTTTCGGGCCTGGCCTTTTGACGGACAAAGGCCGGAATGAACGAGTAGTTCCACAAGCGGAATTCCCGCACCATCAAGTTTTGTCGTTTCAATTTCTTTGGATGGAACTTGGCCGACAATTTCATTTAACGTCGCCTCAGAAACACCTTCCAAAGTGTCTCCAAAGAGAATTGCACTTGCACGTTGGGCTTCCATTGTGCGCGTTGTTGTCGAAGTAGTCGT
This sequence comes from Verrucomicrobiota bacterium, assembly GCA_039917795.1. Lineage (GTDB taxonomy): Bacteria > Verrucomicrobiota > Verrucomicrobiia > Limisphaerales > CANJXF01 > CANJXF01. Next base: position 643 of record JBDSIW010000615.1, read on the forward strand.
TTCGGGAGGATGAACCATTTCACTGACGGTTTCAGCCAAAGCTTTATGGGCAATACGAGCTTCAGGTTTCTCGTTGTGTTTAGCTTCGAGTTCGGCGATTTGTTCTCTGCTCAGAAACGTGAAATATTTCAGGTAACGAACCACATCGCGGTCATCGGTGTTAATCCAGAATTGGTAAAATTTGTAAACACTTGTGCGTTTGGCATCCAACCAGATTGCGCCCGCTTCAGTTTTGCCGAACTTCGTGCCGTCCGCATTCGTGATGAGCGGGAGCGTGAGCCCATAAACCGTTTTGCTGAGTTTCTTGCGCGTGAGTTCGATGCCCGCGGTGATGTTGCCCCATTGATCGCTGCCCCCGATTTGCAATTCGCAATTCACGTCACGGTTGAGCACGTAAAAATCAAATGCCTGCATAAGCATGTAGCTGAACTCCGTGAAGCTGATGCCGACTTCGCGATCCTCCATCCGCGCGCGGACGCTTTCCTTTGCGACCATTTGGTTGACGGAAAAATGCTTCCCAATGTCGCGCAGGAAATCGAGAAAGCTGATGTTCGCCGTCCAACTCGCATTGTCGAGCAGGCGGGCGGGGTTGGTTTTGGTATCGAAATCGAGGAGGCGTTTCAACTGTTCTTTTACGCTTGCGATGTTTCGGTCGAGAATTTCTTTGGTAAGCAACTGGCGTTCGGCGGTTTTCCCACTCGGATCGCCGATGGAACCCGTGGCACCGCCCGCGACGGCGATTGGATGATGGCCAAAATTCTGGAAACGTCTCAGTGCAAGAAGCGGAACCAGATTTCCAACATGCAAAGAATCGGCTGTTGGATCGAAGCCGCAATACAAGGTGATTGGATTCTCGAGCCGTTTGATCAATTCGCTCTTATCCGTGCAATCGGCAAGCAGTCCGCGCCATTCCAATTCTTCATAAATGTTCATGAACGAATGAAAGTTATCGCGCCTCGAAACTGGCTCAAGGAAATTTGGCGGCGCTGGTTGGGGAGATGAAGTCTTCGTGCCGTGCTCCCAAGCACGTCGTCTTTCACCGGAGAACTGTTCGGGCGATTCTAGCGAAGGGCATTTTTCCGTGTCCGAAGGCTGCGAGAAAGAAAAGCCAGCCCGGACAAGCCAAACAACGCATAAGTTCCCGGCTCGGGGACGACGGTCAATCGCAGGAGCTGGCCGCCAGTGCCACCCGCAATGATGCTCGAATCGAACCCATAGCCGCTTGGGGTTCCGCCGTTGATGGTGGCGGTATTGTTAATGAGGCCGGCGGTGAGAATGTCGAAAGTACTGCCGGGAGCCGGGTCGTAATTGCTGGCGAGGTTGAGGGAAATGGTGCCCGCGATAATCGCTGAATTTGCCGCTCCAATGCTGACAAAATCGTTCCCCGTGGGGGTCAGGTCGATGACGAGAGTTCCGCTGGCTCCCTGGCTGTAGCTGCTACCGCTCAAGAAGGTCATGGTGCCCACGGGCGATGTGACCACCTCCGCCGCAGTATTGGGTGCCACGCCGCTGCCGCCGAAAGCGAGCGTCGCCGGACTCAGTTTTCCACCATTATTGGCCAGCGACATTCCGCTGGAAGTGGCGGTCAGGGTTCCGCCGGAAAAGTTAAATGTATTCGCCGCCGCAGTGTTGATGATGGAAATATTACTCACGGTAAGCGAGCCGGTTCCCTGTAGGTTGAACGTGTTGACCGAACCGGTTGCCGCACCGACGGCATTCCCATAACGCAGAGAAACGACGGTAAGATCGCCGCCGGAAAGAGTGTATTGGCCGGATGCCTTGCCGGGATTGCTCGCTCCGACGACCCCGTTCCTTCCCAGATTGACCTGCGAATTTCCGGCCGCATTGCGGGCGTAAATGGAGCCGCCCGTCTGGTTGACCGTTCCTGAACCTCGGTTCCCCACCGCAATAATCCCTCCCGAGGCGGTTGCCAGCGAGACGGATCCCGCCGAGAGATTATAAGTCCCAATCGCCGAGTCACCTAATCCGACATTGAGATTCCCTCCATTCAGGAGAACAGATCCACCGGATTGATTGATGATTCCCGTCCCGCCGGAAGTCCCACCGGTTATGGCAATGCTGTTGCCGATTCGAATATCGGAACTGGTGGTCAACGAACCGCCGCTCATATTGAGGAAGCCGGTGTTGCCATTGGTGGCCGCCAAAATTACAAACTGCGCGGCTATGGTCATCGAGCTGTCGATGAGCGCCGTGCCGCCGTTATTGATGAAAGCCGCATCCGCGGCGGTGGGGATCAGCCCCGGCGTGTTCGTGTTATTCCAATTGGCTCCCACATCCCAATTTCCCGCCCCCGAGTTGACCCACCAGACATTTCCCGCGCGGCTCGTGAAGGTTAAAAAAGTGACACCAAGGCAAAAAGAAAGAGCCGCGACGCGCTTGAAGGGGTTCATTGACAGATTTCTCGCACGAACATTCTTCGGGTTCAAGCGAATTCATTTATCTTAAGCCACGATTCGCTTCGCCTTGGGAATTTAAGAAAGCTCGAACACTATCGTCGGCCAAACAAATTCAGAATTATCCCGTCGATCTACTTTGCCTTCGGGCGATTCTTATATTTCTCGTAAAGCCGGGTGTGGCGCGTTTCCAAATTGATTTCCTTTCCCGCGATCCACAGACGCTTCACGTTAGAACGGAGGTCGAAAATATTTCCGTCACTCGCGAACAGCGTGGCATCCTTGCCCGCCTCGATTGAACCAATCCGGTCCGCCACGCCGAGCATTTGCGCGGGGATCATCGTGATGCTTTTCAGCGCGTCGATCTCCGGCAAACCAAAGGCGATGGCTTGAGCCACGGTGTAGGGCAGATTCTTGACAAGGGCGGCATCGAAAGTTGCCGCACCCATGCCGAGAGCGAACATGACTCCATTGGTCCGCAGAATTTCCGGCGCGCGAAAATTCACGTCGTAGCGATCAGAATCGCGAGCAGGTTGGGCATAAACATGTTCGTAAATCACGGGCACCTTTTGAGCAGCAATCTGCCCTGCCATTCGCCAGGCATCCAAGCCACCCACCAAAATGATTTTAAAATGATTGGTCTGAGCCCAGCCCATCGCAGCCTTGATTTGCCGCTGCTCGTCCGCGTGAACCATGATCGGATTCTCTCCCCGGACGAACGGGCGCATCGCATCCCACGCAGGAGTTTTCGGAGATTGGCTGGTCGCGGTGGCGTCGCGAGCAAACGTCTTTTCATAAGCGCGGGCTTCTTCGAAGAAATCTTCCAGGGCCCGCAACGTCGCCAGGCGTTCTCGCGCTTGTTCCTCTAACGACTTCCATTTCGATTTGTCTTTGAATTTCTCCTTCGGCCGCAGGTCGAGTTCCATGTGTGGCCAATATACGTGAAGAGCGGCAGGCTTCTTGATCGCCATCTGCTCCGAAGTCCAGCCGGAGAGTTCGACCAGGCCGGATTGGCCGGCTACGATTCCGCCTTGCGGAGCAGGCTCGATGTAACTGATGCCATTGGCGCGAGCCACCGGGATTAATTCCGAATCGGGATTGACCGAGATCCATGATTGGACCTCCGGGGTGTAGCTGCCCACCTCGGCGATGTCGCGGGTTGCGCGGACGCCGCTGATTTCGCTCAGTCCGAGCGCGGTGTCCAGCGCGATGATGCCAGGATAAAGGTGAAGTCCTTTCAGCGAAATCGTTTTGGCTCCCGCACTTTGCAGGGTAGTCCCCACTTCCAGAATTTTTTCTCCATCGATCAATACCTGGCCGGGTGAAATCGTTTCCCCGGACACCGTATGGACAATGGCGTCGGTTAGGAGAAACCTTTCTGCCAGTGCGAGCTGAGACGAGGCAGACAGAGCCAATGCGCAGGAAAGAAACATCGAACATCGGACATCCAACATCCAACACCGAAGTCTCGCTGAAATTCGATGTTCAGCATCCGGTGTTCGATGTTGGATGCTTCGATTTTTGATAGTTGAAATCCTATTCATCATCGCAATGTCTTTCCTCGTGATCGTGCAAATGTTCCAGGGAGCGCTTGAAAAATTTCTTCTTGCCCGCTTCGTCTTGCTTGGCGGAATCGCCGCCCGCCTTCAAAATTTTCCTGGCTTTCTCAACCAGAGCTGTGCGTTCGGCTTCCAGAACCCCAGAGCGATCGGCTTCCAGCGACCGATCAAAATATTTCTTCCCATCGATCCAGGTTTGCAAACAAACGGTGGCGGAATCGAGTGGCGACTTTGACCAAAGAACGAAGTCCGCGTCCTTCCCGGGTGCAAGCGAGCCGACGCGCTGGTCGATGTGAAGTTGTTTTGCGGGATTAATGGTGACGAACTTCAGCGCTTCCTCTTCCGAGGCCTCGCCGAACTTCACCGCCTTGGCCGCCTCGGTGTAAAGCC
>JBDSIW010000616.1:0-6170 GCA_039917795.1 Verrucomicrobiota bacterium
CGAACTGGCGAAGTCGCCAACCGTAATTTGCGACCGCAGTTGGGTAAACTCAGAGCGAAGTTGCCGGAGTTCCGCCTCGATCTTGGCGAGCGTGGGTTCCAATTCACCCAGATAATTATCCACCACATCACCGCCGAGGCTCGCGGCAAATCCGAGCGCGGGGCCTTGGTCCTGCGCAAGCTTTTGCACAATCGTGCGCACCACGTTGCGTTTGCCGCTGCCATCTTTTTCCAAAACACGAATGAACAAGCCGAGCGTGTCATCCACGTCGTTGAGTGTTCCGTTCAGTTTGCCGAAAAGCCGGGAAGCGTCTCCCGCAGTTCCGTTCAAATTCATCATGGCGGTCTGCAACCCATTCCCGCCCGAGGCCACGATGCCCGCCGTCTTGCTCAGGAGATTAGCTTTGCCAGCGGGCAGTTCGGCGGCAAGCGCGGCGTAAATTTTATCCACGACGTTGTTGGCCGGGTCGGTCAACGCCGTATCGAGGATGGGACGGAACAAGCCTTCCGCATTTTCTCGCATCAAATTTTGAAGGCTGCGAAAGCCGCTGGTCAAACCGGTGGTGTTGATGGCGCCGCTCACCGCCTCGCGAATCGCGTTCGAAACGCTGTTGATCGGCGCGTTAAGCTCGTTCAACGCGTCATTGGCGAAATCCAAAACCTTGATGCGCGGAAGCTGCAGACTGATGTCCTGGGCGAAATCAAAATCGACTTTGCCTGGGGAGATTTCCTTCAACCGGCTGTCCACGTCGATCACTGGCAAAATGACTTTCGCGTCCACGAATCCCGAGAAGGATCGGAGCACCGCGTTCCACGTCAGCGGATAATCAAACTTCGCGACATCAATCCAATTCTGCTGGGCGCGCTGGCGATATTGCTCATCGGGCGAATTGCGATAATTGTTGAGCGTCACGACCGTCGGCCAGCCGTCATGGTTCGGATCAAACTTCGCTTTGTTGAAATAATTCTCCGAGCCGTTGTTCCAGCCGTGATTCGATCCCAAGCCTTCTTCCGCCACCCATCCGCCCATCAGATTGACCTGTGCTGTCGTCGGGCCGGTCGGCGTCACGTGGAATTGCGTTTTGATGTCACGGAAAAATGGGACACGAATGCGACCTACGATGCTATAGAAACCGGAGGCGGGCCGGCCGGGCGTTTCCCAATTGTTGAAGTAACCTTCCGCCGCGGTGGTGATTGGATAAAAACTTCCTCCCGGCCCTTGCAACTGAAGGTTAGCCGGAATGGCGAAACGCGAATCCACGCCTTGAACCCCAGTGGCTGCCGTGGCGAGATTTCCGTTCGATTTGATCGCGAGCGCCGCGTGAAACGCCTGCGGGATAAAAGGCAATTTCGTTTCGACCCCCAGGACCAAGTAGCGCTTGGTCAAACTGCACGTGTCCGTGGCCAGCGGCTTGAATTGCAGGCTCAGCAGGCTGAAGTCCGTGTTCCAATAATTGAGGTGCTTCGTGTCGATGTTGGCGGGGAGACGCGCAGAATCGAGATTGCCGCGGCACAAGAATTTCATGCGCTCGAATTCGACCGGGAACCCGGAAGGAATCGGCAATGCAATCACGCCGTCGGTGCGTGATTCGTAATTGTCGCTGTCGAGAAACGAGAGGCGATAACTTTGGAAGGTGAACGCATAACCGTAGAGAGTCAGATTCGCGGGAAAAGTCGCGGACTCATGGATGCCGTTGACTCCGCCGAAGCGCACATAATATTTTGAGCGCGGGGTGAGCGGATAGAAACCGGTGCTCGTTCCGGCAATGACGCTCCGGCCTTGCGCTGGCGCGCGGAAATTCAATCCCGCGTAATTTGCGAAGCCATTTCCATAATTCGCATCGCCCGGTCGCTCGGTGTAGGAAACATCATTGCTGCTCCCGCGACCGGTCAGCAAAATTCGCCCCGGGCGACGCGCGTCCTGTTCGTTGTTGAAATCGTCGGGATGCAGAAACGTTCCGGAAAAATAATACGTCCCGGCGGAAACATCACTGGTGCGCTGGGCGTATTCCGAGCCGCCAATAAATCCCCAAGTGAGATTGGCCGCCGGAATGGAGCCGTCAGCGATTAATCCGCCATCGGACGTGAAGTTCAATTGGCCGAGGCCAAATTCTCCGGCGGGCGCGGTGAAATTCAGCACCTGCACGCCAATGGTTGGGGCGCCATTGCAGGTGTCCGACCCGCAATCGCGCGCATACGGCACAGGCACGGGACCGGCCAGCAGCAGGTGGCTCGCGGGATCAATCAGGTCATTCGTGATGATGAGCGTGCCGCCGGCGACGGGAATGTGACCTCCTACGGCGCGGCTCATATAGGGAAAGTGCGGGCGTAATTCGTTTTCCTGCAAAGTCGCCCGCATCGAGAGCAGCGCCGCGCCTTTCACGTTTTGACGAACGTAAATGGGTGAGCCCGCCGCTGTCGTGATGTGACGATAATAGCCATCGTTGGAAATGCGATCCGCGGCCAGGGGATTGACGAGGTTCGGAGCCTGCCCGGAAAGATCGGCATCTTCCCCTTCTCGCACGAATTGCACCGAGTCCGCCGACGAAATATAAAATTCGCCCTCCGGAATATGCCACTCGATTTGGGTCGCGCCGATCAGGAAGGGTTTGGTTTCTTCCGAGAAATAAAGCCGGTTGGTGTTCAAGGACGCTGCGGTAAAAACGAGATTGTTCGTGTTCGGCAAAAGGTTGGCGTCGAGAACAATGTTCGATCGCGTCGCGAATGGCAGCATCGAGCGGTTGTTCGTGTTCAACGTCACACCAAAGCCCGTCGGGAACCACGCGAGCAAACTGGTTGCCGTCATCCCCGCAGCCCCGAGGGTCGCGCCCGGTATTTGATAGCGAATTCCCGCTGATTCAAAAAACTGTCCGGGCGCTGTCAGGCTGAATGAGCCGTTCAGGTTTGTGGCTGTCCCGTCGGTTCCCAGGTTAACCGTGAAGGCCACGCCGCCGCCAAATTTCAATGCCGGATACGCCGCGATGTAGCCGCCATTCACGCTCACTTGCATCAGCGATTGAACGTAATTCGGAGCGAACAAGGCCCCAGCCGCCGGCGTGTTGGCAATGTTAGTGATGATCGTGGCAACAGGGCCGAAGAAAAATGTTCCATTGAAATGAAGGAGTCGCGTAGCGCCCGTCGTGTCCGAACCGTCAGGCAGATCTACGCCGCCATTTTCAGTGTGGGTGAGGGTTTCGATTCCTTCGTAAAGCTCATTGATGGAATCGAGCTGCGCGCCATCGGGCTCAAGATTGAGCGTCGCCGAGAGCGACGCGACGCTGCCGAAGAGCAATGGCTGCGGCGAAGACGCGTTGTAGGCCGTCATGCTGAAACTGCTGGAGGAAGTATTTGGTTTCACCGGAACAACCGTTGCCGAACTTGCGGATTGCAATGTTCCATCGAGCTTAGTCACCAACGCGACTGAAGGGGGCGCGGACCCGAAATCGTAAAACCGTCGCAGAAAACCGCGCGCCTGGATCGTGAATGAATTCTTCCCCGGTGCGGTGGCAATCGCATATTGCCGCGTGAAATTCGGAACACTCGGCGCGGCGATCAAATGGACGCTTCCATCGCCGAGGTAAGCCGTCGAGCCGATCCAGGCAGGATTACTCACCAGCGTTCCCGTATGCCCGAGGCCAGTGAGGTCGGCCGTCGTCGAGCCAGTTCCTTCATCCAGACGCCAGTAAGCGATGAGATTTGCTTCATTGCCAGCGAGCAAAAGGTTTCTGAGCGAACCAATTTCAGTGGAGGTTAACGCGCGATTCCAAATCGCAACCTCGTCAATCGCGCCGATGATGCGATTGGGATAATTGGAGTAGCGGCCAATCTGGAGCGGTTCAGTGCTCGTGGGGGAGCCCGGCGTTCCGGACCACGCGCTCGACCCGATCAGGGCTCCGTCGAGAAAAAGTTTTCCGCCCGAGGCATCGACCACCATTGCGGCGTGATGCCATACGCCGTCGGTGATCGATGCCGACGAGGTGACATCCATCGCGCTGTTGACGAAGGAGCGGAAGTAGAACGCGCGCAATTTTCCACTTTGCACCACCATCGTCCAACCATTCCCGCTACCGTCGGCATATTTGCTCGCGATGCCCTGTACTACTGCCGCGGAATTTGTTGTCCGAAACCACGCCGAGACGGTCAACGGGTAGGAGTTGAGATCGGGAGCATGCGGGGTTTGCACGTATCCATTGACGCCATCGAACTTGAGGCAATTGGCCGCGACCGGTTCCAGCGCAACCGCGGCGTGTGACGAGACCCAAGGAGGGCTGTTGACCAGGGATCCGTGGAAGGCGTTTGTCGCGGTGTTATTCGCCACCGTCCCGCTCCCTTCATCAAACCGCCAGTAGCCCAGCAAACCGTCTTCTTTTCCACCGAGGCGGCGGTGCTTGAGATAATTTACTTCGCTCGCAGGGAGCACGCGGTTCCAGAGCGCCACCTCGTCGATTTCGCCCTGGAAAGCCGTTGTGTAATTGTCGTAATGGCCGATCTGCAATGGTTCGACGCTCGTGGGCGCTCCGGCGGTTCCCGTCCAACTGATGAAGTTCCGAACATTTCCGTCCACATAGATCGTTCCGTTGGTCGATGTGATCACAAAGGCGATTTGATGCCAGTGCCCATCCGCGATGCCGCCGCCATCCAGGCCGGAGGGGGAGAAAGAGATGGCGCTGCCTGGTGCGCGAAAATACCAGGCGTAAAGATTCCCGTTGCGTAGATTCAGTGAATAGCCATTGCCCGAGGCATCGGCGTATTTGCTGACAATGCCATCCACTTGAGGTGAATTGCGCAGCGTCTTGACCCAGGCAGTAATGGTCAGGGGAAATGCGTTTAGCGCCGGAGAGTGCGGAACAGTGACGTAAGTATTGGTGCCGTTGAAGCGGAGGGCGGACCCGGCATCAGCGGACGCGTTGCAATTGAAGAGCGCAAAGCCCAACAACGCGGCGAACAGCCTGAATCCATTTAACAACTTGCGCTTAGTCACAGATGAGAGATCGACAGCGGTCCAAGTTCCTTGATTTTTCTCCTTTTGGACGGCAGGCGCTATCAAAAGAAAATTCGCGACGGAATGACAGAAAATTCTCACAGAATTTTCGAGTGTCACGGGAATTGAGGGAGACCGCCCGCAAATATACCTCCGATTTATTGACCGAGTCGAAAGCGCCGCGTCGAAATCGAAATGCCCTGTGAAAATCAAATTGCACTCTCCTCCGTTTTCTTTCCTTGATTTCGTTACCATTCGGCCCTTTCCTCTCCGCCGCTTTGATCTCAGATTTCTAAATAACCCTTAACCAAATCTCCACATGCCTTATCAAGACATCACCCCACCGGCCGGCGGCAAAATCACCATCGCCAACGGCAAACTCAACGTGCCTGAGAACCCGGTTGTTCCCTTTATCCGCGGCGACGGCACGGGGTCAGACATCTGGGCGGCGAGCGAACGCGTTTTCAATGCTGCCGTTCTCAAGGCCTACGGCGGCACGCGGAAGATTTCGTGGTTTGAAGTTTTCGCCGGCGAAACCGCTTTCAACAAATTCAATAATTGGCTCCCCGACGACACGGTGGAGGCGTTCAAGGAATATCTGGTCGGCATCAAGGGCCCGTTGACCACGCCGATCGGTGGAGGCATTCGTTCGCTCAACGTGGCCCTGCGCCAGATGCTCGACCTCTACGTTTGCCTTCGGCCCGTCCAATATTTCAGCGGGGTTCCTTCGCCCGTGAAGCATCCCGAAAAGGTGGACATGACTATTTTCCGTGAGAATACCGAGGACATTTACGCCGGGATCGAATACGTCGGCGGTTCGCCGGAAGCACAGAAAGTTTTGGATTTCATCGCGAAGGAATTTCCCAAGGATTTTGCTAAAATCCGCTTCGGCACGAAGGAAAAAATTGCCAGCTACATGAAGCTCGCGTCGCCCGACCACGACGCCTCGCATATCCCGGTGCAGGTGGGCATCGGCATCAAACCCGTTTCAAACGTCGGCACGATTCGGCTGGTCAAGGCGGCAATCGAATACGCGCTGAAGTTCAAACGCAAGAGCGTCACAATCGTTCATAAAGGTAACATCATGAAATACACCGAGGGCGCCTTTCGCGACTGGGGTTATTCCGCTGCGGAACGAATCTTTGGCGACAAAGTTTACACGTGGTCAAAATGGGAGAAGACGAAGAAGG